>CALJXB010000402.1 GCA_937974415.1 uncultured Kiloniellales bacterium | reverse complement strand
TCGTGCTCCAGGCCGGAGGCCTTGCCCCGGTCCTATCTGCGCTATCTCGAGAACGCGCTGCGCGACGACTTCGACCTGCCCGGCACGCCGATTCGCATCCATCTCAAGAAGACCAAAAGCCCCTACGCGCCCAAAGACTGATGCCAGGAGGCTGACTCAGGTCCTTGATCCCCCGGCGCACGGGATCTAACGTCCCGATCAAGCGCACGCGCAGCACCAAAGCCCCATTGCAATTCTTTGCGTTCCTTTGTTTGGGAGGGTTCGCCGTTCATGCCCAATCGCCTGCAACGCTTGCTGGACGCGCGCCCCTGGCTGCTGGCCGACGGGGCGACGGGGACAAATTATTTCGCCGCGGGCCTGGAAACCGGCGACGCCCCGGAGCTGTGGAATATCGATCATCCCGAGCGGGTGGCCGCCCTCCACGAGGCCTTCATCGCGGCCGGCTCCGATATCGTCCTCACCAACTCCTTCGGCGGCACCCGCCATCGCCTGAAGCTGCACAAGGCCGAGGGCCGGGTCGCCGAGATCAACCGCGCGGCGGCGGCCATCGCGCGCAAGGCGGCCGACGCCTCCGGGCGCGACGTGGTGGTGGCCGGTTCCATGGGCCCGACGGGCGAGATCCTCGAGCCGATCGGTCCGCTCTCGGAAGAGGGTGCGGCCGACGCCTTCGCAGAGCAAGGCGCGGCCTTGGCCGAAGGTGGCGCCGATGTCTTGTGGATCGAGACCATGTCGTCGGAAGAAGAGCTGCGCGCCGCCATCAAGGGGGCCGAGCGGGCGGGCCTGCCCTATGTTTGCACCCTCAGTTTCGACACCCATGGACGCACCATGATGGGGGTGACTCCGGCCCGGGTCGCGCGCCTGATGCACGAGCTCGAGCCTGGGCCCATGGCCTTCGGCGGCAACTGCGGAACCGGCGCCTCCGAGCTGATGGCGGCGCTGCTCAACATGACCGAGGCCGCCGCGCCGGGCGACGTGCTGGTGGCAAAGAGCAACTGCGGCATCCCCGAGTATGTCGACGGGGAGATCCAATACTCCGGCACGCCCGAGCTGATGGCCGATTACGCGCGCCTCTGCCGGGACGCCGGCGTGCGGGTCATCGGCGGCTGCTGCGGCACCACGCCGGAGCATGTCGCGGCCATGCACGCCGCGCTCGTGGCGCACGAGCCGGGCGAGCGGCCGGCCCTGGAGGCGGTGGTCGACCGCCTTGGCCACGTCTCCGCCGGGGCACAGAAACAGCTTGCCGCCGAGGAGGAGGCGGGCGAGCCCGCCGCTGCCCGCTCCGGTCGCCGCGGCGGCCGCCGGCGGCGCTGAACCGTTTGGGTCGCTGCGCCAGCCCAGTGCTCCGCACTGGGAGGTGTGTCTCAGTTTGAAATCCTGCCGAAGCGATCCCCTGGACGTCCGTTTTAGCGTCGGTTACGGCCGCTCAACCTTCAACAGCGATCGTGATCGAGGCATTGCGTTTTCGCCCGACTGTGACTCAACGCAGACCTTCTTACCCACGCGTTGGAACGTCCGCTTTGCCCCCAGAAGCCAACGCGAGGGACGTCCCGCCGACTGAGATCACGCGTGGGCATACTCGTGCCAGGTGATGATCCCGATGTCTTCGTCGTAGGTCAGGATGTCCGGCTTGCCGACAGCAGACCACGCACCCCAGAACTCCCAGAAGGGGTGATGATCGATCAAGACCATCACAGCGTCGCCAGTGCGTACATCGCGGCCGTGCAACAAGCAGTCACTGCCCCAGTTCATCGAAAATTCGTATCGGAACGTGGTAATTCGAAACCTCGCTTTGGTTGCCGGAAGGGGCAATCCATTCTTGGTCAACTATGGCAGGTCGTGATCCTTCTGCTGCAGCGTCCCTTGAGTATCTTGCCGATACCGTCAATTAATTGCCGTGCCCAATTGCGAATAGGGGGTCTGCGCCAAAGGTGAAGCCTCACCGCAGTTCCGGGACCTGAACGAATGCAACAGTGCCACCCAAGCCGACATCCAAAATGGAACGTCAGCTTTTCTGCGGAATATGTCTGTATAACCCTCAACAGCAGACGCAATCGAGGAATTGGATTTTCGTCTCAGATTGACCCGAACCGGACATTCAACAGGTTAGTCATTTAGACACAGAAATGGGATTGATTAGGGGGCGTACCCCTGCACAGCGGCGCTCAATCGTCCGCACCTTGGCCGATCTGGAAGGAGTTGACGGCGTCAACCGGCTGCACATCGCCGAAGCGCTGTCGTATCGTGGCCAAATGCCGGGGCGTGGCTAGGCTTGGCCTGAACCGCCGCCCATGTCATAGCGAGCGCAACGTTCTCAACATCGGATCGTGTGATGTCCACTTCTCTTGCCGCTCTCGACGCCCTGCCGTCGATCGTGGATTTCTACGCGCACTACTGGAACAAACGGCCGTTCCTTGTGCGAGACGCCATCGATCAAACCGTGATGGACGGGCTGATCACGCCAGATGAGCTTGCGGGACTGTCCATGGAAGAGACCGCGCGCACGCGCATGGTCACGCGGAAAGACTGGGCCTGCCAATTTGGGCCCTTCACCGAAGAAGATTTCAACACCGCCGGAAAGCCACCTTGGAGCCTGCTCGTCCAAAACGTCGAACAATTTCACACAGACACCGCCACGTTATTGCGCGCGTTCAACTTTGCGCCCCGTTGGTTGATGGACGACATCATGGTCAGTTTCTCCACCAAGGGCGGCACCATCGGCGGTCATATCGACAGCTATCACGTCTTTCTTGTCCAAGGCCAAGGCTCACGCCGCTGGACCATTGGTCGAGAACCCATCATCGATGAAGCGTACATTGACGGCCTCGACCTCAAAATCCTTAAAGATCCCATCGACGGCAATACTGTTGAGGTTACCTCAGGCGACATCCTGTACATTCCCCCCCATTTCGCCCACGAAGGCATCACGCTTTACGACGCGTTGACCTTTTCCGTTGGTTTCCTCGGCCCGAAATTGTCCGAACTCTATGGTGCCTATGGTCAGCACCTCGCCGACCACGACGCGCTTGATCACCACTACGTAGGCGAGGGGTTGAGCGCAGACAGCTCAGGCTTCACCCTCTCCATCGATGCCGTTGAGGCGCTGCGCAATCAACTCGGTAAGCCGCTGAGCACGCCCGCGTTTTCTGAGTGGCTGGCCGCGTTTTTCACCGGCTCAACCAGTGAAGACATTGCACAGTACAGCGAACGCGACGACACTCTTAGCCTGGCAGCCTTCACAGAAGCCCTGCAGGCAAGGGCCGGTCTGATCAAACCCGCCTACGTAAAATTCGCGCTCACCCCATCGCCCAAGGGCACCTACAGCCTTGGCTTTAATCGTGAGACTTTTGACATCAATGATGACGCCCTGGCCGTCATCTTAAGCCTGATGAAAGAAGATGCCGTCACCACAAATGACACGCCCGCGCTGCTCGATCATCTCGATCTTTTGTGCACGCTCTATAACCACCAGGCGTTGGAATTTATCAACGGGGCAACGTAAGCCACCTGGCTAACCGCAAGGGTCGGAAAATGGCTATTTCTTCGCGTGCGGACCAAGCCCTCGGCACGGCAAGTATACCTTTAGCACCGAATGTGGTTGCCCGAATTTGGGATTTCTAACCGTTTTCGTCGGCTCTACCTCCGACACCGGACGCGGTTTGGGCATGGTGCTGACGGTGAGAATTGGCTATGCCCGGCTGTCAGCAAGGGGCTTCCGTGACGGTGAGTTTGGGATAGTAAGCTGTGCTAGGGTCTTCTTGACAGCGGCACTCGTGACGGCTCGGCACACCGTGTACGGAGAGGTAGTTGCTCTGCAGGTGCCGCCACGCCTGATGCAGATCGACGCGACGAAACAGTCAGATGCTTGGGAGACTCCCGAATGGAAGAGACAAAGATCGATCGTGCCGCCATGGGGCGCTTAGCTAAAGCTTTAGTTTTCATCTGCGGACCGGACAATCCGACTGCGGCTGTCCTCAAGGCGGCCGCCGAGAGTGGTTCCGAACAGGACATCACGAAAGCCCGCAAGGCGTTTCTTAAATTGAAGCCGGGGGACCGCCGGGCCGCATTGACCATGCTCGCCGATTGATCGGCGCCGTGCTGGGTCGTTCCCGTTGCGCCTCTTTAGCGAATCGGACCCATCTTAGACGGTCTCCGCCTAACCCCGACCAAAAAAGCAATTCACTAATTTGCTGCAGTGCAAGAGTCCGGATCTGGCTATTCAGACTCTCCGACGGGTCGGCCAGCACGTCCGCATATCCCCCGAAAGCCGACATCCCAAGTGGCATGTCCACTTTCGCATTGTTTTCGTCTGCTTCTCGGCGGTAAGCGGACCTATGGCAGGGGCGTCTGCGGAGTCCGCACCTGACCCAGCCTGTGTGAAAACGCTGAGTAGCGCTATGCTTCTTCTGGATTTGCCAGGAGGTGCTGATGAAGCGCTTTGTAGATGGCGTGGACCGCGGTCAGAGCACATTGTTTCCCGAGCGGCTGGAAGACTGGATCGTCGAAGAAAATCCGGTTCGGGTGATCGATGTCTTTGTTGATGAGCTTGATCTTCTGGGTCTTGGCT
>CALJXB010000401.1 GCA_937974415.1 uncultured Kiloniellales bacterium | reverse complement strand
GCGCAGCGTAGCGTTCCGGCGCCCGGCGCCTTTCCGGCGATGCACATCGCGCTTCGGCCCGAGGAGGCCGTCGAGGCCGACCGCCGCCTCGCCGCGCTGTGCGCCGAAGAAGCCGCCAGGGTCGCCGGGCACAGCGCTGAGGACACCATCGCCGACCTCTGTCGCCGGATCGCCGACTACAGCCTGGAGCAGTCGCGCTGGCGCCCGGGCTCGGAACACCCGGCCAGCCGCACCAACCCGCCCGCCTTCGCCAGCTTCGAGGCCACCCTGAAAAGGTTCGCTGTCACGGCGTGACCGGCCCCGCGCGCCTTGACGGGGCACCCTCCGACCAGCGTCAATAGGCGCGCCCGCCGGGCCGGGGTCGGAGACCCGAGCCGGGCGGGCTGATGGGGGGCACATGCCGTACGACTCCTTGCGCGACTTCATCGCCCGTCTCGAGCGCGACGGCGGCCTGGTGCGGGTGACCGAGCCGGTCTCGCCGGATCTCGAGGTCACCGAGATCCAGACCCGTCTGCTGGCCGAGGGCGGCCCGGCGGTGTTGTTCGAGAACCCGGTGCGGGCCGACGGCCGGCCCTACGACATGCCGCTCTTGGCCAACCTCTTCGGCACTGTCGAGCGGGTCGCCCGGGGCATGGAGCGCGCGCCGGAAGAGCTGCGCGAGGTCGGCGAGACCCTCGCCTTCCTGCGCCAGCCCGAGCCGCCCGGCGGCCTCAAGGACGCCTGGGACAAGCTGCCCCTCGTCAAGCAGGTGCTCGCCATGCGGCCCAAGCAGGCCGGCGCCGGCGCACCCTGCCAGGAGGTCGTGCTCCAGGGCGACGACATCGACCTGGGCGAGCTGCCGGTGCAGACCTGTTGGCCCGGCGAGCCGGCGCCGCTCATCACCTGGCCGCTGGTGGTCACCAAGGGGCCGGGCAAGCGGCGCGAGGACGACTACAACCTGGGCATCTACCGCATGCAGGTGATCGGCCGCGACCGCACCCTGATGCGCTGGCTGAAGCACCGCGGCGGCGCCCAGCACCACCGGCGCTGGGCGCGGGAGAAGCGCGAGCCCCTGCCAGCGGCCGCGGTGATCGGCGCCGACCCCGGCACCATCATCGCCGCCGTGACGCCGATCCCCGACACCCTCTCGGAGTACCAGTTCGCCGGCCTCTTGCGGGGCAAGCGGGTCGAGCTGGTGGACTGCAAGACCGTGCCGCTGAAGGTGCCGGCCACCGCAGAGATCGTGCTCGAGGGCCTGGTCTCCCTCGACGAGAGCGCGCCCGAGGGCCCCTACGGCGACCACACCGGCTACTACAACGCGGTCGAGCCCTTCCCGGTGTTCCAGGTGACCGCCGTCACCCGCCGGCGCAAACCCATCTACCTCTCCACCTTCACCGGCCGGCCGCCCGACGAGCCCTCGATCCTCGGCGAGGCGCTCAACGAGGTCTTCGTGCCCCTGTTCCAGCAGCAGTTCCCGGAGATCGTCGATTTCTGGCTGCCGCCCGAGGGCTGCTCCTACCGGGTCGCGGTGGTTTCCATGCGCAAGGCCTACCCCGGCCACGCCAAGCGGGTCATGCTGGGCGTCTGGTCCTACCTGCGCCAGTTCATGTATACCAAGTGGGTCATCGTGGTCGACGACGACATCGACGCCCGCGACTGGAAGGATGTGATTTGGGCGATTTCTACCCGCATGGACCCGGCGCGAGACATCACCGTGATCGAGAACACGCCGATCGACTACCTCGATTTCGCCTCGCCGGAGGAGAGCCTCGGCTCCAAGATCGGCCTCGACGCCACCAACAAGTGGCCGCCGGAGACCAAGCGAGACTGGGGCACCGAGATCCGTATGTCCGACGCGGTGATCGACAAGATCGACAAGCTGTGGCCGGAACTCGGTCTGCCCGGCTCGGGCAAGAAGATTTGGGACTAGGAGACTGGCCGTGGCGAAACTGATCTTCCTCCTGCGCCGCAAGTCCGGAACGACCCGCGAGCAATGCTTGAGCTATTGGGCCGGCGGTGCCCATACCGCGCTGGTCGAGAAGCTGCCCGGCTTGCAGAAGTGGGTGCAGAACGCGGTCACCGGCGGCCCCGGCAGCGCCGACTGCGACGGCATTGGCGAACTTTGGTTCGCCAGCGACGAGGCGGCGCAAGCGGCCCTGGCCTCGACGGAAATGGCTCAGGTGCTGGAAAACTCGAAGATGTTCCTCGATATGGACAGGACCAGCGTCGTCACCGTCTCGGAAGCGGCGCTCGTCGGCTGAGCGCCCGCAGCGCCCCGGGCGCGAACTTTAGAGAAGAGCTTTAGGCCGCCGACGCCGGCGCCAGACTGCGTACCCAATCAACGGCTGAAAGGTCCTGGGCCTCCGACCACTCGGGGCGAACATTCTGCAAGACGCGCAAAGCGAGTTCCTCCTGCCCGCGGGCGCCCCAGCCGCAGTCCCGGGCATACTCGAGGGCGCGCTGAATCATAACTTCCACGGCCATGTCGAAAACTCCTTCCAAACGGGCCGGTGGCCCATTCATCCTCGCCGACGGCGGCCTCGGCTGGTAAATTTTCGCTTAGGATTTTATTGCGAAATTATTAAAAGACTTCTAATAATATCTTAGAATTTAATTTAAATCTTATTAAATTTTGCCACGATTTTAAGAAATTCTATACGCAGACAAGTAAATGGTTTTTAAGACCCATCCCGTAGCATACGCGACCGAAGGAACCCGTTTTCGGGGCGCGGCGCCTTCACGCTCTTGGGTCTCGGAGGATTGATCGAGAATGTACGAGTCGGGTCAGAAACTCTCGAAGATCGATATCGAGGTCGAAGTGCACCTCGACGACGGCAGCCATTTTCTCGGCGTCTTGTCGCTCAGCCAAGGCCAGCGCGTCTCCGACCTGATGAACGACGAGCGCAATTTCATCCCCGTGCAGTTGCCGGGCGGCAGCGTCGTCATCCAAAGAAAGACGGCAATCACCAAGGTGGCGCCCCTCGACCAGCAGGTCGATCAGACGGAGGCGCGCGACCCCTACGATGTGCTGGGCGTCTCGCACAGCGTCAGCGACGAAGAGCTGAAGAAATTCTACTACAACCTCTGCGCCGAGAATCATCCCGACCGGGTGCAGTCCTCCGGCCTGTCGCCCCACTACGTCGAGATGGCCAACTCGCGCATGATCCGCATCAACGA
>CALJXB010000400.1 GCA_937974415.1 uncultured Kiloniellales bacterium | reverse complement strand
TCATGGCCGAGCGCGGCATGACCTTGCCGCCGGCCTACGAGTAGCTTCAAGGAGTCCGCCGGTGCGGCTCGCGGGACATCTGATCAGGGCCATCGCCTGGATGGGCGGCACGCTGCTGTCGTTCACGGCCATGGCGATCTCCGTGCGCGAGCTGTCCTACGACATGCACGCCTTCGAAATGCTGTTCATTCGCAGTGCCATCGGCGTGGCAATCCTGACGCCGATCGTCTGGGCTGCTGGCTGGCAGACGCTCCGCACCAAACACCTGGCCGGCCATTTGATGCGCAACGCCGTTCATTTCACCGGCCAGGTCTTGTGGATCTTCGGTATCGCCCTGCTGCCGCTCGCGACCGTGTCCGCGATCGAGTTCACGACACCGGTCTGGGGTGCCATCCTCGCCGTCGCCTTCTTGGGCGAGCGCATGAATCGGGGCCGCTGGGTCGCCTTGGCTCTCGGCTTCGTGGGCATCCTGGTGATCCTGAGGCCGGGCATGGCGGTGGTCGGCAGCGGCGCCCTGATCATGCTCGCCTGCGCGTTCTTCTTCGGCGCCACCAATGCGATTACCAAGTGGCTGACCCGCAGCGATAGCCCGGTCACCATCGTGTTCTACATGGTTTTGATGCAGACTCTCTTTGGTGCCGTCGCGTCGATTTTCGTCTGGACTCCGGTCGCGGCGGAAGCCTGGCCCTGGCTCCTGCTGCTGGCGATCACCGGCCTGTCGGCCCACTACTGTCTGACCCGCGCCTTGTTGGCTGCCGATGCGTCCTTCGTGTTGCCCTTCGAGTTCCTGCGCCTTCCCTTGGTCGCACTGATGGGTTTCCTGCTCTATTCCGAGGCGATCGAGGCGGCGACCCTGCTCGGGGCGGTGCTGATCTTCTCGGGGACCACCTACAGCCTGCGTTACGAAAGCCGTAGGTGATCACCCCAGGGCGACACCCGCTGCGGCGATCAGGGCGGCGATGGTTTTCTCTTTCAAGGGCGCCTTCTTGGTAAGAAAGCCGATCCAGCGCTCGATTGGAGGCGGCCCGAAGGGCAGGATGCGCACGTCGGGGCGGAACGGCGAGAAGGGGCCGCTGTCCGGGATGATCGAGGCGCCGAGCCCCGCCTGGACCATCATGTAAATGGCCTCCAGAGAGTCCAGTTCCATAGACTGCTCCAGGTCGAGCCCGCGCTGGCGCAAGGCCCCAGCGATCAGCGGCGCCACCCAGGACCGCCGGTTGAAACGTATGTAGGGCCACGCGTTCAGGACCTCGACATCGCGGCGGGCGCGCTGGCGTGGCGGGGCCACCACAACCACTTTCTGCTGCAGGATCCGCCTCCAATCCAGGTCCTCGGGCACGCGGGTCGGTTCCGATTGCAACGCCACGTCGAGTTCGCTGCGGCGGACCATGTCGAGCAGATCCCCAGACATGGCCGAGGAGAGCTGGATCTGCAGGGACGGGTAGACGCGGCGCAGTTCCGCCAGGACCCGCGGCGCGATCCCGGTTAGCGCCGTCGGAATCACGCCCACCTTGAGGACGCCGTGGATTGCGCTGTCCGCTGCGATCACGCCGGCCAAGCCATCGTAAAGCGCGAGCACTTCTCGGGCGTGCTGGATCAGGGCCTCGCCCGGCTCGGTCAGGCGCGGCGGCCGCTCGGAGCGGTCGAAGAGGCGCGCGCCGTAGGTCTCCTCCAGCATCTTGACCTGCATGGAGACGGCGGAATTGGTCAGGCCAAGGGTGTCGGACGCTGCGGCGAAGGAGCCGTGATCCTTGATGGCGACGAGAGTCCGCAGGTTCCTGATCGACACGCTTCGTCCCCGCAGTGCCGGACAGGTCGCTGCACAGGCCGCGACGCTCGGCACGTCACGAGTTTGCGCCTAGGGAGGGCAGAACGTCAAATTATTTGAACTTATCGTCATTTTATTTCGTTAACCCTTACGTTCTGACTGGGTTAAGGTAGCGCCGTTGCAACGACACCTGCGAAACAAGAAACACTTGGGAGGCATTCCAATGACGCGTCGCTTCACGGTTCTGGCTGTCGTTTTGGCGGCCGGTCTGCTCTTCGGGCCCACCCTGGCGGGCGCCCAGGACATCGCCAAGCCCGACGGATTTCCCGAACGGCCGATCACCCTGATCGTCCCCTACGGCGCGGGCGGCGGATCCGACCAGCTCAGCCGGGCCATGGCCGGGGCCATCGAGTCCGCCGTGGGCATCAACTTCCAGGTCGTCAACAAGCCTGGCGGCGGCGGCCGGGCGGCGATCCCCGATTTCATGACGGCGCCGGCCGACGGCTACACGGTGATGGAGCACATCGACGACGCGGCGACCCTCTATGCCTCGGGCAAGATCAAGGAGAACCCGGCGGAGGATTGGGTGCCGCTGGCCATGGCGCAGATCACCTTCAGCCAGATCTACATTCGGCCCGACGACGATCGCTTCGTCGACTGGGAGTCCTTCCTCGCCTATGCCCAGGCCAACCCCGGTCAAGTCACCATCGCCAACGTCGGCAATGTCGGCTCGATGGAACGGATCAACATGCTCAAGCTGGAGGAAGCCAAGGGCTTCGAGACCAAGCAGATCAGCTTCGACAAGCCGGCCGAGCGTTATGCGGCCTTGATCGGCGGCCACGTCGACGCCCTCTTCGAGCAGCCCGGCGACGTGCGCAACTTCCTCGACGCGGCCAAGATGATACCGATCCTCACCTTCCTGGACATCCGGCCCGAAGCCTTCTCCGGCGTGCCGACCCACGGCGAAGTAGGCGCCGACTTCGACGCCCTGCTCCGCTTCCGCGGCTTCTATGCCAAGAAAGGCGTGCCCGAGGACCGGCTGAAGTACCTGGAGCAGGTCTTCGCCGCCGGATTCCAGGACCCGTCGTTTCAGGCCTTCAACGAAAAGAAATACATGCACCTGATCGACAGCTATCGGAACACGGCCGATTCGATCGGGCTGCTGGACGGCGCCATCGCAACCTATAAGGCCGTTTACAAGGAGCTCGGGATTAGCCAGTAACCGGCTCTGGCGGGACGGCTCTCGAAGACAATCTCGGGCGGCCCCACCCGATCTCGATTTTTGGGCCTCTTGAACGGAGACACGTCATGAATGCCTCCGACAAGGCGAGCATGACCCTGGTCCTCGAGTGGGCGGTCTGGTTCGCCCTGGCAGCGGCCGGCTATTGGCTCACCTTCGAATTCGACGAGCCCCTCGACGTTTACGAATTCGGGGCGAGCGGCTGGCCCCGTTTCATACTCGTTTGCATCGTCGTCGGCGCCACCGTTCAGTTGTTCCTGGGATTGCAGAGAGGGCGACGGGAGGCCGCGGGTCCGGTGGCCGACGAGGCGCCGTCGGCACCGGCGGACAGCGAGGCCGAGGCGCGGTCGCGCCTGCCCGTCAGTCCGACCCTGATCGGCATCTTCGTTCTTCCCCTGATCTACCTCCTGCTGCTGCCGCGCACCGGGTTTTTCCTGACCACGCCGTTTTTCATCGCGGCGTTTCTCTGGATTCTCCAGGTCCGCAGGCTCCGCCTGCTCTTCGGCGTGACGGCGACGGTCTACGGCCTCGTTCTGTTGATCTTCGTCCGCCTGTTCTACGTGGCGCTGCCGGTCGGCAATTGGCCGGGCTTCTACGACGTCAACAATTGGATCGTCGTGGCGGTGCGCAACGTCCTGGCCGGAGGCTGAGGCGGTGGAGGACTTTCTGCAGGGCACGCTGCTGCTGGCGACCGACCCGACGGCGCTGCTGATCTTCGCCTGCGGCCTCCTTGGCGGCATGCTGTTCGGCGCCATTCCAGGGGTCAACATGCTGACCCTCGGGGCCGTGATCCTGCCGTTTACCGTCGGCATGGACCCCAAGCACGCCATCATGCTGTTCTCGGTGATTTACGTCTCGGGGGTGTTCGGCGGTGCCATCACGGCGATCCTGTTCAACATCCCGGGGGCGCCGGAAAATGCGCCCACCTGTTTCGACGGCTATCCCATGACCCAGCAGGGCCGTGCCGGCAAGGCGATCGGCGCGGCCGTCTCCTGCTCGGCGCTGGGCGGCGTCGGCTCGGCGATCTTGATGATGGCGGCGACCCCGGCGATCGCCGATTGGGCGGTGCACGCCTTCGGGCCGCCGGAAGTCTTCGCCCTCATTTTCTTCGGCCTTTGCGTCTCCGCCTCGGTCGGCGCGCGGACCCTGTGGAAGGGCTGGCTCTCGGTCTTTCTCGGTTTGCTGTTGGCGACCGTGGGCACCGATCCGGCCGGCGGGCTCGGGCGCTTCGATTTCGGCTCCTATTACCTCCTTGCCGGCATTCACTTCATTCCCCTCATTCTCGGTTTCTTCGCCATCTCGGAGGTCTTCACCCAGGCCGAGAAGATCGTGACCGGCACCCGCGAGCGCCCCAAGGCGAGCCTCGAGTTCCCCACTCTGAGGGAGTTCTGGGCGCTGCGCTATACCGTGTCCCGCTCCATGGGCCTCGGCTTCTTCGCCGGCATCCTGCCGGGCATCGGTGCGACCTTGGCGGCCTTCCTCGGATACAACGAGGCGGTGCGCTGGTCCAAGACCCCGGAGAAGTTCGGCAAGGGCGAGCTGGGCGGCGTTGTGGCCTCGGAGACGGCCAACAACGCGGCGACCGGGGCGGCCATGATCCCGCTGCTCGCGCTTGGCCTGCCGGGCGGAGCGCTCACCGCCATGATGATGGGCATCTTCCAGATCCATGGTATGGAGCCCGGGCCGCTCATCTTCATCAACAGCAAGGAGCTGGTCTGGGTCACCTTCTCGGCCATGTTCTTCGCCAACTTGGCGATCCTCGGCCTGGGCTGGATCCAGACCAAGACCGTGGTCCATCTGCTCCGGGTGCCGTTCCGCTGGCTGGCGCCGGGCATTCTGCTGTTGGCCACGGTGGGAGCGTTTGCGCTCAGGAACCTGCTGGTCGACGTCTGGATCATGTATCTGGCCGGGATCGCCGCCTATTTCCTGCGCAAGACCGGCTATTCGGCGGCCGGCATCGTGCTCGGGCTGATCCTCGGAAAGATCGGGGAATCCATGTTCATCAAGTCCATGCAGATCATGGACTACGACTTCCTGGGCTTCGCCGAGAGGCCGATCGCCGCCCTGCTGATCGCGGCCGGCCTTGCGACCGTGGTGGCGAGTGCCGTGCGGCAATGGCGGCGCTCGCGCGACACGGCGGGCGACTGAACGGCGCGGCAGCGAGGACAAGGCATGATGCAAGCAAAAAAACTCCAGCGGACGGCGGACCACCGCGACATCGTCGCCGACCTCGTGGCCCGCGCCCGCGAAGCCATGGCGGCCTTCCGCAACGACGACCAGGCGGCCGTCGACGATGCGGTCACCGCCCTTGCCTGGTCGATCTACCAGCCCGACCGGGCCCGCGAGCTGGCCGAGCTGGCGGTCGCCGACACCGGTCTCGGCAAGGTGGCCGACAAGGTCACCAAAAATACCCGCAAGACCTTCGGCACCCTACGCGACCTCTTAAGGGCGAAGTCGGTCGGTGTGATCGAGGACCTGCCCGAAAGGGGCCTGGTCAAATACGCCAAGCCGGTGGGCGTGGTGGGGGCGGTGGTGCCCTCGACCAACCCCTCGGCGACACCCGTCAACAAGGCCATGATGGCGCTGAAGGGGGGCAACGCGGTGATCATCGCCCCCTCGCCTGCCGGCCTGGAGACCACCGCCCGCACGGTCGCCTTCATGCGCGCCGAGCTGGCCCGCGCCGGCCATCCCCGGGACCTGGTCCAGGTCCTGCCGGCGCCGGTCTCCAAGGAGCTCACCCAGGCGCTGATGGGGGCGGTCGATCTGGTGGTCGTCACCGGCTCGCAGAATAACGTGCGCCGGGCCTATTCCAGCGGCACCCCGGCGATCGGGGTCGGCGCCGGCAATGTGCCGGTGATCGTCGACGCGAGCGCTGACCTGGAAGACGCGGCCGAGAAGATCCGCGCCTCCAAGGTCTTCGACAACGCGACCTCCTGCTCCTCGGAGAACGCGCTGGTCATCCTAGACGAGGTCTATGACGACGCCATGGCGGCGCTCGAAGCCGTCGGCGGCTACCGGGCTGGCGCGGCGGACAAGGCCTTGATCGCTGGAGCGCTGTGGGAGGGCGGCAAGCTGAATCGCCGGCTGATCGCCAAGGACGCCGCCGTCTTTGCCGAGGCCGTCGGGCTGCCGGCGACGGCGCGGGAGGCGGATTTCTTCCTGGTCGAGGAGGACGAGGTGGGCGGGCCGCGCTCCTTCGCCGACGAGAAGCTGTCGCTCGTCCTGACGGTCTACCGGGCGGCCGGCTTCGACCGGGCGGCGGAGACGGTTAGACAACTGCTCAACGTGCAGGGCCGCGGCCATTCCTGCGGCATCCATACCCGGGACGCAACCCACGCGCGTCAGCTGGCGGAGGGCATGGACGTGACCCGGGTCCTGGTGAACCAGGCCCACACCTTCGGCAACGGCGGCGGCTTCGACAACGGGCTCAACTTCACCCTCTCCATGGGCTGTGGCACCTGGGCGGGCAACAGCATCAGCGAGAACTTGAACTATCGCCACTTCATCAACGTGACCCACCTGGTGACCGTGATCCCCGAGGACAAGCCGAGCGAAGAAGCGCTGTTCGGCGCCTATTGGGCGAAGCACGGGCAATAAGAGGGAGCGCCGCGCCATGAACTTCGAAGAGCAGGCGGCGAAGCCGCTGTTGGCCGCGGTAGGGATCGTGGTCCCCGAGGGCCGGCTCGTGATCAGCGCAGAGGCGGCAGCCCAGGCGGCGCAGGAGATGGGCCGGGTGGTCATCAAGGCTCAGGCCCCCACAGGCAAGCGGGGCAAGGCCGGCGGCATCCGCCCGGCCGACAGCCCGGCGGAGGCCCAGGCCGCCGCGGCCGCCATCCTCGGCATGGAAATCGCCGGCCACCGCATCGAGCGGCTGCTGGTGGAGCGCCGCGCCGAGATCGACAAGGAATACTACGCCGCCGTCCTCAACGACCCGGAGAGCCGCGGGCCCCTGGTGCTGTTCTCGGCCATGGGCGGCATGGACGTGGAAGAGGTCGCGAGCCAGGCGCCGGACGCCATTCGCCGTTTGCCTTTCGACATTCGCATCGGCCTGACCGATGAGGAGGCGGGTGCGGTGGTGGCTGATCTCTTGCCCGAGTCCGAGGCGCGGGCGGTTGCCGAGCTGCTGGTCAAGCTCGCACGGGTCTACCGGGAGAGCGACGCCGAGCTGCTTGAGATCAATCCCCTGGCGGTAACCCGCGAAGGAGACTTGATCGCCCTCGACTGCAAGCTGGTGCTCGACGATTCGGCGGTGAAGCGGCGCGAGGAGCTGGCCGCGACCGGTAGCCCCGAACGCCTGAGCGGGCTGGAGGCGCGCGGCCAGGCGCTCGGCATCAAGTACATCGAGCTGGACGGCGACGTGGGGGTCATGGCCAACGGCGCCGGGCTCACCATGACCACCATGGACGTGGTGAGCCACTACGGCGGCCGGCCGGCCAACTTCATGGAGATCGGCGGCGAGGCCTATACGAAGGCGACCGAGGCCCTGGAGCTGGTGCTTGCGAACCCCAGGGTGAAAAGCCTGGTGGTCAACTTCTGCGGCGCCTTCGCGCGCACCGACGTCATGACCGAGGGCGTAGTTCGGGCCTGGGAGGCCCTGCAGCCGAGCCTGCCGGTCTTCTTCTCGGTCAACGGCACCGGCGACGTGGAGGCGCGCGCCCTGTTGCGCGAGCGCCTCGGCATCGAGCCCTTCGCGACCATGGACGAGGCGTGCCGGGCGGCCGTGAATGCGGCTGGGGAGGCGAGCCCATGATCGTCCGCAAACAAGACCGGGTGCTGGTCCAAGGCATCACCGGCAAGCAGGGCACCTTCTGGACCGAGAAGATGCAGGCCTACGGCACCAACATCGTCGGCGGCGTCAATCCCAAGAAGGCGGGCACGGTTCACTGCGGCGTGCCGGTCCATGGCTCGGCCCAGGAGGCCATGGCTAAGGGCGGGTTCGATTATTCGGTGCTGTTCATCCCGCCCCTCGGCGTGAAGGACGCGGCCCTGGACGCCATCGAGGCCGGCGCTAAGGGCCTCTGCATCCTGACCGAGCACATTCCCGTCCAGGACGTCATGTATGTCATGGCGGCGGCGCGGGACCGCGGCACCCGGATCCTCGGCCCCAACACGGCGGGCCAAGTGACGCCCGGCGAAGGATTCATCGGCTTCATGCCGGCCTTCAACGAGGCGGTCTTCCGCCCTGGCCGGGTCGGCGTCGTCTCGCGCAGCGGCAGCCTGGGCGTGCTGGTCTGCCTTGGCCTGGTCCAGGCCGGCCTCGGCATCTCCGCCTTCATCGGCATCGGCGGCGATCCGGTGATCGGCACTCACACCCGCGAGGCCGTCGAGATGCTCGACCGCTTCGAGGCCACCGACGCGGTCGTCATCGTCGGCGAGATCGGCGGCGGTATGGAGGAGGTTGCGGCCGAGTATGTGGCCGGAATGTCGAAGCCGGTTGCGGCCTTCATCGCCGGCGCCGCCGCCCCG
>CALJXB010000399.1 GCA_937974415.1 uncultured Kiloniellales bacterium | reverse complement strand
GCCATCGAACGTGCCTTCGGCGCACTGGCCCTCGAAGCGTTTGCGCCAGGGGCCAAAGGAATGGCGGCGGACGATTTCGTCCACCGCCATGAAGCCGATGTTATGCCGGTTGCCGGCATAGCGGGGGCCCGGATTGCCCAGGCCGGCAAGCAAAAGCATGATTGCGTCCAGATGAGACTCTGCGCGAACGCGGGACCGGGGACCTTACTCCTCGGACTTCTCGTCCTCGCCGCCGGCCTCCTCGCCTTCGCCCGGCTCGATGGGCCGGCCTTCTTCGTCCACCTCGAAGCCCTCTCCCAGCTCCTCTTCGCCCTCGGCTTCCTCGGCCGCCTCTTCCTTGACCACGCTGGGCGCGGCGACGGAGGCGACGGTGAAGTCGCGGTCGGTGATGGTCGGCGTCACGCCGTCCGGCAGGTCGATCTGGCTGATGTGCACCGAATCGCCGATGTCGAGGCCGGTCAGATCGATCTCGATCTCGTTGGGGATGGCGTCGGCCCGGCAGGAGAGCTCGAGGGTGTGGCGCACCACGTTCAAGACGCCGCCGCGCTTGATGCCCGGCGATTCCTCGTCGTTGATGAAGTTGCAAGGCACCTCGACCACGACCACCGTCGACGTGCTGACGCGCAGGAAGTCGATATGCAGCGGCCGTTCGTTCACCGGATGCTGCTGCAGGTCGCGGGCCAGCACCCGCTCGTTGCCGCCGTTCACCTTGATGTCGAACAGGGTGGTGAAGAAGCCGCCGCCGCGGATCTCGCGGTGCACCTCCTGGGGGTCCAGAGTGATCATGACCGGGGATTTCTTGGCGCCATAGATGACGCCCGGGATGCGCCCGTCGCGGCGCGCGGCGCGGGCGGCCCCCTTCCCGGCCCGCTCCTTCGGCTCTGCCGCCAAAGTGTGGATATCGTCCATTGCCGTCTACTCCTTCTCAATCGGCATGTGCGGCGGGCCTCCGCCCGCCTTCTCGAAGGGCCCGGCCTCCAGGGGTGCCGGCGCCATGGGTTCTCGCTATCTAGGTTTCCGGGCGCGGCTCAGTCGAACAGGCTCGAGACCGACTGCTCGTCGCTGATCCTGCGCATGGCCTCGCCCAAAAGCGGCGCGATTGTAAGCTGTCGAATATTCTGTGCAACCCTTACCGCTTCGGTCGCCTGGATCGAATCGGTCATCACCAGCTCGTCGATCGGCGAGGAGGTGACCCGGGCGACCGCGCCGCCAGACAAGACGCCGTGGGTGACGTAGGCGCTCACCGCAGTGGCGCCCGCGTCCATCAAGGCGACCGCGGCATTGCACAGGGTGCCGGCGGAATCGACGATGTCGTCGACCAGTATGCAGCGCGTGTCCTTCACGTCGCCGATGATATTCATGACCTCGGACACGCCGGCGCGCTCGCGCCGCTTGTCGATGATGGCGAGGTCGGCGTTGATCCGCTTGGCGATCGCCCGGGCCCGAATCACGCCGCCCACGTCCGGCGAAACGACCGTCACGGCTTGGTTGTTGCAGCTCTCCTCGATGTCGTTGGTGAAGACGGGCGCTGCAAAGAGGTTGTCCGTCGGCACGTCGAAGAAGCCTTGGATCTGGCCGGCGTGGAGGTCGAGAGTGAGCACCCGGTCGGCCCCGGCGGAGGTGATCAGGTTAGCCACCAGCTTGGCCGAGATCGGCGTGCGGGGTCCCGACTTGCGGTCCTGGCGGGCGTAGCCGTAGTAGGGGATGACCGCCGTGGTGCGCCGCGCCGAGCCGCGCTTCAGGGCGTCCATCGCCACCAGTAGTTCCATCAGGTTGTCGTTGGCCGGATAGGAGGTCGACTGGATGACGAAGACGTCCTCGCCGCGCACGTTCTCCTGGATCTCGACGAAGATCTCCATGTCGGAGAAGCGGCGCACGCTGGCCTTGGTGAGCGGCAGATTGAGATAGGCGGAGATGGCCTCGGCCAAGGGCCGATTAGAGTTGCCAGTCAGGATCTTCACAACAGTTCCCCGACCCTGTTACGAAGCGAACGGCGACCGCCAGCCAAGCCGCGAATTTCCCACCCGTATTCCCCTTGAGAGATCCTTCCGGCCCGAAGCGGGCGGACTGTAACAACGGTCCCCCCGTCTGTAAACGTCCTTTGACGGTGGCGGCAAAGTTGGGCTTATTCGATAGTATCCCGCGGCCTCGGCATTGGGGGTTCGGATGGCAGGGCGTTCCCGGTCCTCGATCCGCTAAACGGGGCCGGGGCGTACGCCGCGCCGGGCGAACAGGATCACCGGGTCGCCCATATAGTCCGAACGAGAAGTTTCGCGGTAGCCGAGCTTGACGGCGATCCGGATGGACGGGGAGTTCTCCGGCGCGATCATGCACCTAGTCTCGCGGTCGCCCCATGCGCGATCGCCCCATTCGAGGGCTGCGCGAGCCGCCTCGGTCGCATAGCCTTGGCCCTGCGCTTTCGGAGCCAGGACGAAGCCGAGTTCCGGCCGGTCGCCGAAAGGCGGCACGACGGCGCGGCAAAGATTGAGGAAACCGACATCGCCGACAAAATCGCCGGACGCTCTTTCGCGAACGGCCCACATTCCATAGCCGAACAGCGACCAGATCCCGGCGTAACGCAACAGCCTCGCCCAGACCTCCTCCCGAGAGAAGGCGATCCCGCCGATGTGCCGGGTCACGGCTGGATCCGACCACATTGCATGCATGTCGTCGAAATCCTCGGCGCGATGAGCCCGCAGACTCAGCCGCTCGGTCGTGATCGATTTACTTGGCTCCATGTTGCCGGTTTCCCTGCCAAGCTCGTTACATGAAGACGCAGGTGGCCAGCAGCCCCAACAGCAGGAAGATCGAGAAGAGGATGACGTGGGGCATGGGCGCCTGTCCCCTGGCTCATGCCCTGCGGGTCACGCGACGACCAGGTCGAGCGGCGACCGCGACAGGGGCTCGGCCCCCGCCGCGCCGATCAGGCTGGTGCGGCCGAGCGACATGGCCAGGCCCGCCTCGCTGTCGAAGATGATCATGTGGCAGAAGAACACCATGCCGGGGGCGACCTCGACCGGGTTGTCCTGGTAGAGCATAGGCCAGTCCATCCAGTTGGGCGCGTAGGTCGTGCCGAGGGAGTAGCCGCAGGCGTTCAGGCGGTGGGCCTGATAGCCGGCCCGGTCGACCACCTCGGCGTGGGCCGCGAAGCCGTCGCCGACCCGGCCGCCGGGCACGAGCGCCGCCTCGACCGCCAGCAAGGCTTCTTGGGCGACCGCGTGCATCTCGCGCTGACGCGCCGGCGCCTCGCCGACCACGAAGGTGCCCATCATGGCGGCGTGATAGAAGCGGTAGGCGCCGGCCCACTCGAGGGTGAGCTGATCCTGGGGATCGAGGTGCCGGCGGCCGGTAAAGTAGCGGCAGAGCAGGGCGCCCGAGCCGGAGCCGATGATGAAGTCGTTGCCCGGATAGTCGCCGCCGCCGCGGAAGATAGCGCCTTGCATGGCCGCCAGGATGTCGCCCTCGAAAGCGCCGGCGGCGGTCAGCTCCACGGCCGCGTCATAGGCGTCGTCGGCCAGTTCCGCGGCGCGGCGCACGTAGGCGATCTCGGCCGGGGACTTCACGAGGCGCAGGCGGCTCACCAGCAGCGAGGCGTCCTCCAGGGTGCAGAAACCTTCGAGCGCCGCCTCCAGGCGCTGGCCGTTGCGGGCCGTCAGCCCGTAGGCCTCGTACTCGACGCCCAGACGGGCGCCGGCGAGCCCCAGCTCGGCGAGGATCACCTTGAGCTCGTCGGCCGGGTTGGCGTTAGGGCCGTCGACCCAGACCCGCACGTCCTCCACCACGGAGGTCTCCCAGGCTTGGCGCAGGTCGGGTGCGCGGGTCAGCAGCGCCATGCGGCCGTCCGCCGTGAGCACCAGGCACTGGAAGAAGACGAAGCCGAAGGTGTCGTAGCCGGTTAGGTAATACCTGGATTCCTGGCGGAACATGAGCAGGCCGTCGAGGCCTTCGTCCACCATCGCCGCGCAGGCCTTGGCCCGGCGCCCGGCCAATTCGTTGGTGGTGAAATGGAGGGCCATGGGTCTCTGGACTCCAGTGAAATGGCGGACAGCAGCCGGCCGTAGGCCTGCTCGCCCTTGAGGCAGGCGCGACGGTAGCTGAAGAAGCGGTCGGGATCGGCGCAGGTGTCCGCCTCGAGGCGTTCGATCCGCGCGAGGCCGGCCCGGGCCAGGCGCCGCGCGACATAGCCCTTGAGGTCGAACAGGAAATGGCCGTTGCGCGGGGCGGCCCGGAAGAAGGCACCGTTGTCCGGGTCCTGCCCGAGGAAGGAGGCGGGGAACTCCGGGCCGACCTCATAGGATGGCTGCTCGATCGCCGGCCCGACGGCGGCGGTTGTCGTTTCGGCCCGTGCGCCGAGATTCTGCATGGCGGCAAGGGTCGTTTCGAGGACCCCGTCGAGGGCGCCGCGCCAGCCGGCATGGGCCGCCGCCACGACGCCCGCCCTCCGGTCGGCGAAGAGCACCGGCACGCAGTCGGCCGTGAGGACGCCGACGGCCAGGCCCGCCGTCTTGGTCACCAGGGCGTCGACCTTGGGCCGCTCGTCGGCCGGCCAGGGCGCCTCGGCCAGGGCCGCGCGGTTGGAATGCACTTGATAGACGGTGGCCAGCCGGTCTTCCGTCAGACCGAGCTCTGCCATGGCCCGGCTGCGGTTCTCGGCCACGTTCTCGAGATCGTCGCCGGAGCCCAGGCCGCAGTTGAGGGAGGCATAGAGGCCCTCGCTCACGCCGCCCTCGCGGGTGAAGAAGCCGTGGCGGACGCCGGGCAGGGCGGAAAGGGATTCGGAAGTCAGCATGGCGCGGCGCAGTCTACAGAGGCTTTTCGGTTCAAGGGAAGCCTGCTCTCATTGGAATCCGGCGGGCGGATCGAGGCCCGCGGGCGTGAGGGCCAGGACCTTGAACAAGGTACCCATCCGGTCCGGCGCGGTGAGGCGCA
>CALJXB010000398.1 GCA_937974415.1 uncultured Kiloniellales bacterium | reverse complement strand
TGGGCCCGGTCACCCTGAAGAACCGCATCGTCTCGACCGGCCACCACACCCACCTGGCCGACGGCAGCCCCAACGATCGGCTGATCGCCTATCACGAGGCGCGCGCCCAGGGCGGGGCCGGCCTGATCATCACCGAGGTGGCCGGGGTGCACGAGACCGCGGCCTTCTCCAGCGAGCTCCTGATGGCAACGACGCCCGACTGCATCGCGCCCTACCGCCGGCTGGTGGAGGCCTGCCGGCGCCACGGCGCCAGGGTCTTCGCCCAGCTGGTCCATCCGGGGCGCGAGATCCTCGCGACCGCCGACGGCCTGATGGCCGTCGCCTATGCACCATCCGAGGTCCCCAACGAGCGCTTTCACATCATGCCGCGGGCCATGGACGACGGACTGATCACCGAGATCGTTGCCGGCTACGGCCGCGCCGCCGGCTATTTGCGGGAGGCCGGCCTCGACGGCCTGGAAATTATCGCCAGTCACGGCTATCTGCCGGCCCAGTTCCTCAATCCCCGGATCAATCGGCGTACCGATGCCTATGGCGGCGACTTCGCGGGGCGCCTCAGGTTCCTGCGCGAGGTGATCGAGGCCGTGCGGGCGGTGGCGCCGGATATCGCGCTGGGGCTGCGGATCTCCGGCGACGAAATGGAGCCGAACGGGCTCGCCGCCGACGAGGTGGCCGAGGTCTGCGCGGCGCTCAACGCCGACGGCCGGCTCGACTATTTCACCGTGACGGCGGGTTCCTCGGCCAGCCTCGGTGGTTCGGTCCACATCACGCCGCCCATGGGCCTCGCCGCCGGCTATGTGGTGCCTTATGGCTCTGCGGTGCGTGAACGGGTGAGCCGGCCCGTGATCGTCACCGGGCGGATCAACCAGCCCCAGGTGGCCGAGCAGATCCTGGCCTCCGGACAGGCCGACCTTTGCGGCATGACCCGGGCGCTCATCTGCGACCCCGAGATGCCCAACAAAACCGCGGCGGGCCGGCTCGACGACATCCGCGCCTGCATCGCCTGCAACCAGTCCTGCATCGGCCGGGCCCACAAGGGCCTCGGCATCTCCTGCCTGCAGCACCCGGAGACCGGGCGGGAGCTCGACTTCGGCAGCCGCTCGCCGGCGGAGCAGCCCAAGCGGGTTCTGGTCGCGGGCGGCGGGCCGGCCGGGATGAAGGCGGCGGCGGTGGCGGCCGAGCGCGGTCACCGGGTGACGCTCTACGAGGCCGAGCCGCAACTTGGCGGCCAGGTGCTGCTGGCCCAGCGCCTGCCGGGGCGCGAGGAGTTCGGCGGCCTCGCCACCAACCTGGAGCGGGAGATGGCCCTGGCCGGCGTCGAGGTGGTCCTCAAGACCGAGGTGACGGCGGAGCTGTTGCGGGACGCGGCGCCCGATGCGGTGATCCTGGCGACCGGCGCCCGGCCCTATCTGCCGGAAATTCCCGGCGCCGAGGAGGCGCAGGTCCTGACCGCCTGGGAACTCCTCGATGGCGGCGCCAATCCGGGCGGCTCGGTGGTGATCGCCGACTGGCGCTGCGACTGGATCGGCCTCGGCCTGGCGGAGATGCTGGCGGCCAACGGCTGCCGGGTGCGGCTCTGCGTGAATGGGCAAATGGCCGGCGAAACCCTGCAGCTCTTCACCCGCAACCATTACCTGGCCCGGCTGCATAAACTCGGTGTGGAGATCCGCACCCACCTGCGGCTCTACGGCGTCGACGCCGAGACGGCTTACTTCCAGGACACCCTGAGCGACGACGCGGTGGTCCTGGAAGACTGCGACACCCTGGCGCTCGCCCTGGGTCATTCGGCCTGCCGGAGGCTCGAAGACGCGGTTTCGGACTTCGCCGGCGAGCTTTATACCATCGGCGACGGCGTGGCGCCGCGCAGCGCCGAGGAGGCGGTGTTCGAAGGGCTCGAGGTGGGGAGCAAGCTGTGACGGGAGCGATGAATGGCGGTGAGGCCGTCGCCCACGTGCTCGCCCGGGCCGGCGTGGGGCACGTCTTCGGGCTGCTCGGCGGCTCCATGCTGGAGCTCTACGATGCCCTCTACGGCAGCGAGGCGACCCGCTACGTCGGCGCCCGGGACGAGCGCGCCGCGGCTCACATGGCCGATGCCTATGCGCGCATTACCGGCGGTCCCGGCGTGGTGCTGGGCGCGCAGGCGGGGCCCGGGGCGGCCAACCTGGTCACCGGCCTGGCCGAGGCGCACCTCGCCTATTCTCCGCTCGTCGCCATTGCCGGCCTGGTGCCGCGGGACCATCTCGGCCGGGACACATTTCAGGAGATAGACCAGCAGGCGCTCTTCGCCCCGGTCACGAAGCGCAGCTTCATGGTGCCGAGCGCCGAGCGTTTGCCGGAGATGCTGCACGAGGCCCTGCGCCTCGCCATGAGCGGTCGGCGCGGCCCTGTGGTGCTCAACGTGCCCCGCGACCTCTTCGCCGCGCCCTGCACCCCCGACGAGCATCACGGTCGGCTTGCCGCGCCCGGCGCCGGCGCGCCGGAGGCCAGGCAGCTTGCGGCCATCCTCGATCTTCTGGCTGCCGCCCGGGCGCCGGTCATCGTGGCCGGCGGCGGGATCAAGTGGAGCCGGGGTAGCGCGGCCTTGGCGACCCTTGCGGAGGCCCTGGAGATCCCGGTGGCGGCTTCGGTCGGCCACGGCGACGTCCTGCCGGGCGATCATCCGCTCTTTGCCGGGCAAATGGGCCCGCGCGGCAACCGGGTGGCCAACCGCCTGACCCGCGACGCCGACCTCCTGATCGCGCTCGGCACGCGCCTCGGGTTCAACTCGACCTTCCACAGCCACGACTACGTGACCCGCGACGGCGCCATCGTGCAGCTCGACGTGGAGCCGGGCGCCGTCGGCCGCTATTTCCCGGTCGAGGTCGGGGTCGTGGCCGATGCCCGGGCGAGCGCCGAGGCGCTGCTGGCCGGGGCCAGGGCCCGTGGCCTCACGGGAGACGGCTGGCGCGCCTGGACCGAGGACTTCAAAAGGGAGCGGGCAGCGTTGCTTGCCGAGCGGCAGGGCGAGGCGGAGCGAGACGACCGCCCACTCTCGCCACTGCGGGTCTTCGGCGAGCTCAGGCAGAACCTGCCGGCCGAGGCCATCGTCACCCTCGACACCGGTGCCATGTGTCTGCAGGCGGCCGACCGGCTGCGCCACGACCGGGCGCCCGGGATGGTGACGCCCCTCGACTTCGGCCTGGTCGGCTTCGGATACGCGGCGGCTCTGGGCGCGGCGGCGGCGGCGCCCGACCGGCCGGTGGTCGCGGTCATGGGCGATGGCGCCTTCGGCATGACCATGATCGAGATCACCACCGCCGTGCAGCACGGCCTGCCGGTGGTCGCCGTGGTGCTCGATAACGGCGCCTGGGGGGCGGAGAAGGCTTATCAGCGGGACTTTTTCGGGGCGCGCTATCTCGGCGCCGATTTGGTGAACCCGCCCTACGACCAGGTCGCCCGCCTGTGCGGCGCCCGCGGCTATGCGGTGAGCGAACCGGGCGAGACCGCGGCGGCCTTGCGCGACGCGCTGGGCGCGGGCGAACCGTCGGTGATCCACGTGCGGGTCGATCCCGACGCCATCCAGAGCCTGCGCAAGGACTTGTTCAGGAAGGACTGAGGCTCAATCGTCGGGCTTTCCCAGGTCCGAGGCCACGTAGGCGGCCGAGATGCCGCCGTCGAGGAGCTGGGCGGTGCCGGTGACGAAGGCCGAGTCGTCTGAGGCGAAGTAGGCCACGGCGGCGGCCACTTCCTCGACCTCGCCGAGCCGCCCCAGCGGTACGAAGGGCCGGCGCTTGGCCCACTCCTCGGGCTGTTGGATCAGGCTGCGGCCCATTTCTGTCGCGATCAGGCTGGGCGAGACGGCGTTGAAGCGGATGCCGTCCCGGGCGTGGCGGACCGCCATCTCCCTGGTCATGGCGACCAGCGCGCCCTTGCTGGCGGTATAGGCGATCTGCGGGAAGACCGAGCCCCGGTGGGCGGCGATCGAGGCGAGGGTGACGACGCTGCCGCCGCCGGCGCGGATGAGGGCTGGTACGGCGTACTTGCAGACCAGAAAGACCGAGGTGAGGTTGACCCGCAGGGTCTCGTCCCAGGCCTCCAGTGGCGTTTCGACCACGTCGCCGTCCTCGGCCAGGAGGACTCCCGCCCCGTTGACCAGCACGTCCAGGCCGCCCAAGGCTCGCTCGGCCTCGGCGATCAGCGTTTCGCAGCCACCGGCGTTGCCGAGGTCCGCCGTCACGGTGTGGGCCGCCAGTCCCTCCGTCGCAAGCGCCTCCAGCTTGGTTCGGTCGCGGCCTGCCGCCGCCACCTGGGCGCCGTCGCGGGCCAGGCGGGCGACGATGGCGTGGCCGATCTCGCCCGAGGCCCCGGTCACCAAGGCGCGCTTGCCTTTCAATTGCATGCTCTTTCGTTGCCTTTCCCTCTCTGGCGCCCATCTTGGCAGCCCAATCATGGCAGATTTTGAGGCTGGGATCTGCCGGGATCGGCGGATAAGCTGACAGCAAGCGAAGATCAAGAACAAGGCCAAGGCCGAACCGGGGGGACGGGTCATGACAGCCGCCGAAAAACTCGAAGCCTTCATGGCGAAGCTGGAGGACGGCGGGTACGAGTACGTGCGCTTCGAGCTGCCGGACCTGCACGGCACCGCCCGGGCCAAGACGGTGCCGGTCAGCAAGGCGGAGAGCTTCGCCCGCAAGGGGCTCAACTTCTACGGCGGCATCCTCGCCCTCGACACCGCCTCCATGGTGGTGCCCGGCTCCGGCCTGCACGAGGAGCGCAACTACGCGGACTCCAAGCTGTTTCCCGACCCGGCCAGCCTGACGCCCGTGCCTTGGCGCGAGCGCACGGCGCGGGTCGTCTGCGATGTCACCTTCCAGGACGAGGCGCCAATCGAGGCGGCGCCGCGCCGGGTGCTCGCGCGTCTGCTCGACCGGGCGGCCGGGCTCGGATTCAACGTGCTCATGGGCCACGAGTTCGAGTTCTTTCTGCTCGACGCCGAGACCAAGGAGCCGTTCTTCGAGGGCCTGCACATCTTCAACGTGGTGCGCAACGAATACCTGCCCCTGGCCGAGGCGCTGGTCGACCTCCTGCGCGCCATGGGCATCGACATCATCACCGCCAACTGCGAGTACGCGGGCTCCCAGTACGAGATCGTCTTTGGCCCGGGCCTGGGCCTGGCCGGGGCCGACAAGGCCTACGCCTTCAAGAACGCCTGCAAGGAGATCGCCCACCGCCACGGCGCCATCGCCAGCTTCATGACCAAGCCTTGGTCCGACAAGGCGGGCAGCGGCTGCCATCTGCACGTGAGCCTGTGGAACCGCGAGACCGGCGCCAACGCTTTTCTCGATCCGGCCGATGAGAGCGGGCTGTCGGCCACGGCGCGTGCCTTCATCGCCGGCCAGCTCGCCCACGCCCCGGCCATGATGGCGCTCGCCAACCCCACGGCCAACTGCTACCACCGCCTCAAGCCGCACACCTTCGCGCCGTCGAACGTTTCCTGGGGCATCGAGGACCGCACCGCCCTGGTGCGGGTCAAGGGCGCCGGCGACGAGAGCGAGCACATCGAGATGCGCGGCGGCGGCGCGGCGAGCAACCCCTACCTGATCGCCGCCGCCACCTTGGCGGCGGGCCTGCTGGGGATCGAGCGGCAGCTGGAGCTGGCGCCCGAGGTCGCGGGCCCGAGCGAGAACGACCCCGCGCTGCCCAAGCTGCCCCAGAGCCTGGCCGAGGCGCTCGACGGACTCGAGGCCGACGCGGCCATGCGCGGCATTTTGGGCGAGGACTTCGTCAAGCTGTTCACCACGGTGAAGCGCTTCGAGCTCGCCCGCTTCCGCGCCCACGTCACCGACTGGGAGCGCGACGAGTATCTCGAGATCCACTGACCGCTCGCAACTGTGCAGGACGCCGCCATGACCGCCTCCGATCCGCGCCCGCGCATCCTCATGGTGGTGTGCGACCCGGTGGCGCCCTCGGGGCTGATCGGTGGCGCCATTATGGACAAGGGCGGCTTCTACGACACCATCCTGCCCGGTGAGCGTTTCGCCTCCTGGCAACCGCTCGATTACTCGGGATTGCCGGATGCGCCGACGGGATATGACGGGCTGGTGATCCTGGGCGGCCCCATGAGCGCCACCGACGAGGCCGACCTTCCCTGGCTTTGCGAATTGGGCGCACTGTCGCGCTCGTTCGAAGAGAGCGGCAAGGCGGTGCTGGGGGTGTGCCTGGGCGCGCAGATCATGGCCCGTGCCTATGGCGCCCGGGTCTGGCACATGGGGACGTTGGAGGCCGGCTACGTCGAGCTGCAGGTGACGGAGGAGGGCCAGCGCGATCCGCTCTTTGCCGGTCTCGGCGGGCGTATGACGCCCTTTCAACACCACTACGAGGCCTTCGACCTGCCGCCGGGCGGCGTCAACCTGCTGACCGGCGGACTCTGCGAGGTACAGGCCTTCCGGCTCGGCCGCGCCGCCTACGGCCTGCAGTGCCACCTGGAGGTCACGGTCGACATCGTGCGCGAATGGGTGCGCCGTTTCGGCGCAAGCGAGTTCAAGGACGAGCCGCGCCTGCTGAGCGCGCTGGACGCGGGGTTCCAGGCCCACATGCGCTCCCAGCGCCGGCTCGCGAAAGAGGTCTTTGGCCGCTGGGTCGAGCTGGCCCGGTCAGGCTGATCTCCGCCCACCCGTCGCCCTGTCAAGAATTGGAGACGTTCGGTCAAGTTACCGCGGCTCAAGCCGCCTAGTCTCGGCATGATCCGGTTCTGGCCTCTCGTGGCCCGCCCGTGCGTTTCCTCGTTGTGGTCTGAGGCAATCCTTGGTGAAATGTCCGATTGGCAGCTGCGGTGACAATAAGCTGTGACAAAGAGCTCTGACGCTAATCGGGTTTCTTCGTGGGCCGATGCTGGCTTGACGGACTCCATCAGCGGGGATTCGCCGGTCCACGGTCGAACCGAAAAGAACGATAGGGAGGAAAGTCCATGATGAACGGCAAGACGACACGTCGAAATTTCCTGCAGCAGACCGGCCTCTGGGCGGCCGCCTTCGCGGCCGGCGGCAGCTTCGCAAAGCGCGCCCAAGCGGCCCGCGACAAGGAGCTGAACATCTACTGCTGGGAGGGCTACAACTCGGACGATGTCCTGGACCCCTTCCGCCGCGAGTTCGATGCGACCGTTCGGGCCGAGGGCCTGACCTCCGATCCCGACGCGGTCAACCGCTTACGGGCCGGCGAGACCAACGTTTGGGACCTGATCAACGTGAACAACCCCTGGGCTCGGGACATGATGTGGCCCGAGGGGCTCATCCGCGACCTGCCGCGCGAGCGCTTCGAGCCCATGATGGAGAAGATGATGCCGGCGTTCCATCCGCCCTACGCATGGGCCTTGGACAAGTCCGGCGAGCACCTGCTCGGCATGACCCAGCGATTCGGTCCCTTCAACTTCGTGGTCAACACCGACAAGATCTCCCGCGACATGGCCGAGGACCAGGGCTTCAAGCTGTTCCTCGATCCCGCCATGAAGGACCGCTACGGCGTCCTCACCTACGACAACTGGAACATCTATCACATGTGCGTAGCGGCCGACATTCATCCTTTCCGCGAGCACACGGAGGAGGAGATCGCGGCGGTCGGCCAGACGGCGAAGCAGATCTTCAACGGCGCGAAGAACCTGACCGACGATCTGGTGCAGATGAACCTGGCGCTGATCAACGGCGAGATCGATGCCTACTTCACCGGCGGCACCTATACCGCCTCGCCGGCGCGCTACGACGGCGCCAATAACGTGCGCGGCATCACGCCGCGTTCCGGGCCGATGGACGGCAAGGGCGGCATCGTGTGGATCGAGCTCACCTCTGTGGTGAACAACCCGGATCCCTCGCCGCTGGCCGACGAGTTCCTGGCCTATGTGCAGCGCCCTGACGTCTCCAAGAAGGTCGCCTTCGCCGAGGGCACCTACAACCCGGTGACCCAGATGGGCAGCAAGGAAGTGCTCGACTCCTTCGACAAGGACGAGCTGGACGCGATCCAGTGGGATACCCTCGAGGAGGAGATGGCGAACAGCGCCGACTACGACATCAATCCGGACTACGCCGAGATGTACGACCTTTACTCGGCCGCCAAGCGCGAGCGCGAAGGCTGATTGTCCGGCGTGAGTGCCGTGGTTTTATGTGACAGCTAGCTGGGGGTCCGATGAGTGGTGTGGCGTCGGGTCCGATCCTGCAACTGCGCCAGATCGAAAAAAGGTTCGGTGATTTCACGGCCGTAACCGGCGTCGATCTGGACATTGCCGAGGGCGAGTTCTTCACCCTCGTCGGACCTTCTGGCAGCGGCAAGACCACGATGATACGCATGCTGGTCGGCATGGAACGGCCGACCGGCGGCGACATCCTTTTGCGCGGGCAGCGCATCAACGAGATGCCGGCCAACAAGCGGCCGACCTGTATGGTGTTCCAGTCGCTCGCCTTGTTTCCCCACAAGTCGGTGGGAGAGAACATCGACTTCCCTTTGAAGATCGCCGGCGTCGATCCGGCCAAGCGCCGCGCCCGGGTGGAGGAGCTGCTGAGCCAGCTTCGCTTGCCGCTCTCTTACTATGAGAAGGCGGTGCAGCAGTGTTCCGGCGGCGAGCAGCAGCGCATCGCGCTGGCCCGCGCGCTCGCTTTCGACCCGGAGATCCTGTTCTTCGACGAACCGCTTTCGGCGCTCGATTTCCGCCTGCGCAAAACACTTGAAAAGGAGCTGAAGGACATCCATCGGGAAACCGGCAAGACTTTCGTCTACATCACCCACTCGCTGGAGGAGGCGATGGTGATGAGCGACCGCATCGGCATCATGCAGGAGGGGCGCATCGTCCAGGTCGGCTCGCCCAGCGAAATCTACAACGAGCCCTCCAACAAGTTCGTCGCCCAGTTCATGGGCGAAGTGAACACCCTGGAGGTGGAAACGGCAGGTGCTGCGCGGGTGCGAAATCTGGCGGACGGGCGCGAATATCAAGTGGACCAGGACCTCGACGGCTTCGATCGCGGCTTCCTCATCATCCGGCCGGAAGTGGTGAAAATCGGCCCCTCGGCAGAGGCTCTCGCCAACCGCATCGAGGGAACCCTCTACAACGATTACGCCCTCGGTTCGCGCGTTCAGTACCAGGTGCGCATCGAGGACGTCGGGGTGCATTGGCTGGTCGAGCGCCTGCAGGACGAGCCTTTCGAGAGCGTGCCGGGTGCCTCCGTGGTCATCGGTTGGCGGCCCGAGGACGGCATTCTGGTGCGGGACTGAGGGTCGAGGCGATGGCCAACAATCCTGCAGGGCCCCCACGGCGCACGAGACTCGGCGAATGGCTGCGCCAGCCCGGCGTGCTTGTCGCCCTGCCGACGACGCTATTCCTGCTGGTCGGCTTCGCCGGCCCCCTGGTCATCGTGGTGGTTTACAGCTTCATGCCGCCCAGGACTTTTTCGATGTTCCAGGCGCCGACGCTCGCCAACTTCGTCTCCGTCGTCACGGACAGCTACTACATCTCCTTCTTCTGGTCGTTTGCGCTGGCCACCGTGACGGTCGGGCTGCTGCTGCTGGTGTGTTATCCGATCGCCTACGGCATGGCGAAGCTGTTCGGCAAGTGGGCCAATCTGGTGACCGTCCTAATCGCCTTGCCGCTGCTGATCTCGGAAAACATCCGGCTGTTCGGCTGGGTCCTGATCTTGCTCAAGAACGGCATTCTGGACGGCAGCCTGCAGGTCGTCTTCGGGCTCAGCATTCCCTCGCTGCTCTATACCGTGCCGGCCATCGTCCTGGGGCTGGTTTACGTCTATCTGCCGTTCATGCTGTTTCCCCTGGTGATCGGCCTCTCCATGGTGCCCCACAGCCTGAAGGAGGCGGCCTCGGACCTGGGCGCCTCGCGCCTGCAGATCTTCCGGGAGGTGGAGCTGCCGCTCGCCATGCCGGGCATCCTGATCGGCTCCATGCTGACCTTCATCCTGTCGCTGGGGTCGCTCGCCGAATCGAAGATCCTCGGCGGCCAGGCGGTGGTGATGATCGCCGACGACATCGAGTCGGCCTTCACCTTCGCCCAGAACTGGCCCAAGGGCTCGGTGCTTTCGGTCATGCTGATCGCCTTCTCCGGCGCGCTGGTGTTCTTCTTGTTCCGGCGCATCGACCTCGACCGCATCATCGGGCGGCGGTGAGCGGGGGCGGCATGGGCGGATCGCGCACCTCCGTCACCCGGCTCCTCATCGTCCTCTGGACGCTGGTGGTTCTTGCCTTCCTCTATCTGCCGATGGTCTCGGTGGTGCTGGCGTCCTTCACCAAGAAGCGCTACTTCAGCTTCCCGATCACCGCCTGGGACACCCGCTGGTACGAGAAGGTCATGGAATCCCTGTCGGTGCGCGACCTCATCGCCACCTCGCTCAGCGTCGCCGTCACGGTGACCGTGTTTTCCGTGTTGCTCGGCTTCTGCAGCGCGCTCGCCTTCGCCCGCTACGAGTGGAAGGGCCGCAAGCTGTTCCAGAAGCTGATCCTGCTGCCGATCTTCTTTCCCCAGGCGGTGCTCGGCCTAGCGCTGCTGCTATGGTTCTCCAACATCGGCATCATCACCAGCTGGAAGACCGCGGCTTTCGCCCACATGATCTGGATCGTGCCGATCGTCACCCTGATCATGTCGATCCAGGTCTACAGCTTCGACCCGGCGTTGGAGGAAGCGGCCTTCGACATGGGCGCCTCGCGCTGGCAGGTGCTGAGGGAAATCACCCTGCCGATCCTCTCGCCGGGGATCGTCTCGGGCGCGATCTTCGCCTTCCTGCTGTCCTGGGGGAACTTCCCGCTCTCCCTCTTCTCGACCGGCGCGGACCAGACCGTGCCCGAATGGCTCTACGCCAAGATGGTCTCGGGCTATACGCCCATGGTGCCCACCCTGGGCTCGCTCACCATGGGCGGAGCCGCCCTCATGGTGGT
>CALJXB010000397.1 GCA_937974415.1 uncultured Kiloniellales bacterium | reverse complement strand
GCCTACCTGCAGGGCGAGAACCCGGGCGGTGTCCCCTATGCCTACGAGTACATGTTTCCTCTCACCTACGCCAACCGGGTGATCAAGACCTGGGCCACCGTGGCGTGCCTCGGCCGTTCGGGGGTCCAAGAGCAGATCCTGCGCGAACACCGCTTGGCCCGGGACCTGGCCCAGAGGATAGAGCAGGCGCCGGAGCTGGAGCTGATGGCGCCGCTCTCTCTCGCGATCGTCTGCTTCCGTTACCGGCCGCAGGGCCTGGAGGACGAGGCCGAAATCGATCGCTTCAACGGCGGGCTTGCCGAGCGCCTCTGTGTCGACGGCGAGGTCTTTCTCACCGCGACCGAGGTCGCCGGCAAGACCTGCCTCAGGGCCTGCATTCTCCACCATGACGCCGACGAAGACGATGTCGAGGCTCTGCTGTCCGCGGTGCATCGGGTGGGCCGGGAGTTGAGTGAGGCCTGAGGCCAATCCGGCCCGATCCGATCCGGCATCTGGTGCGAGTTCTTAATTATGAATGGCAACCATAGAATAATATTCGCATGGGGAAGACCGGATCGTGTTATACTTCGTAGTGTTATGACTTGTTAACAATACTTGTAAACTTAGACTATCGGAATGTTTCAGTCGGACGATAAAATCGACAAGATCAGGATCGAGGCAGCGGTCCGACTGGAGGACGGAACCGACCTCCTTGGGTGCCTCTTCGTGAAGCCCTTGCAGCGGGTCTCGGACCTGCTCAACGACACCCGCCAATTCCTGCCCTTTCAGCTGAGCGACGGGCCGATCGTTCATCTGCACAAATCCAAGATCGCCAAGGTCACCCAGCTGGCCCAAGAGCCCGGCCAGGAGGACGCTTTCGACCCCTACGATATTCTCGGCGTGACGCCGGCGGCGAGCGACGAAAAGCTCAAAGAGGCCTATCACGGCCTGTGCAGCGCCTATCACCCCGACAAGCTGCAGGGCTTGGGGTTGCCGTCCGATTTCAGCGAGATCGCGAATTCCCGCCTGGTCCGCATCATCGACGCCTATCGTCGGATCAAGGACGCCCGCCAGGGCGCCAACGGCAAGGACAGGGTCTCGCCCTTCACGCCGGCTTAAGGCCGCTCAAGCCAAGTCCCGAATTACCGCTCCACCACCACGGTGCCCGCCACCAGGTCGTGCAGCGCCTGGCGGCGGGTGGTGAAGAGCGCGGCCAGGTAACCCAGGCCGAGCGAGAGGATGCAGAGCGCCTCGGCCACATTGCGCAGGAAGGCGCGGGCGAAGCCGACCTCGCTGCCGTCCTTGCGCTGCACCTGGAGCGCGAGCGCCAGCTTGCCGACCGTGGCGTGGAGGCGGCTGCCTTCCATGATCGGCGCATAGAACAGGAGAAGCAGCACCTCGAACCAGAGGCCGAAGTCGAAGCGCCCCAGGTAGGCGCAGGGCTCCAGGGCTTCGCGCTCGGTGGTCGTCCGAATGAACATTGCGCCCGGCGCCTCCCGGGTGGTGACTGCGAAGCGGCAGCTGTCGAGCTGTCGTTTCAGGCTGAAGTAGTCGACCTGGATCTCCTGGACCGTGACGGTTTCCGCCCCGTCGGCGTAGACTTTCTCGCCGAGCAGCCGGGTCTCGGTGATGTCGACCGGATAGGCGAGCCAGCCCGGCGCCAGCGACCAGGCGGGGATCGCGATCATCATGTAGGCGAGGAACAGGAAGAGCGCGTCGATGAAGAGGGCGAAGGCGCGGCGGACGACGCTGGCGTCGCCGACGACCGGGTACTTGCTGTAGCTCGCCTTCGCTCCCCCCGTCATTGATTTGTCATTGATCGGTCATAGAAACGCGAACTTGAGGGCGAAGAGGGCGGCGATCACGATCACCGCGGGCGGGCACTCGGAGGCCTTGCCGCCGGTCAGCTTCATCAGCGCGTAGCAGATGAAGCCGAGGCCGATGCCGTCGGCGATCGAGAAGGTGAGCGGCATGGCGATGGCGGTGACCACCGCGGGTGCGTAATCCGTCGGGTCCTCCCAATCGATCTCGGTCAGGCCGCGGGTCATGAGGCAGGCGACGTAGAGCAGCGCCGGCGCCGTCGCATAGGCCGGCACCGTCTGGGCCAGGGGCGCGAAGAACAGGCAGAGCAGGAACAGGATCGCCACCACAACGGCGGTGAGTCCGGTGCGGCCGCCCGCATTGACGCCCGCCGCGCTCTCGATATAGCTGGTGGTGCTCGAAGTGCCGAAGGCGGCCCCCGCCACGGTTGCCGTGCTGTCCGCCAGGAGCGCCTTGCGCAGGCGCGGCAGCTTGCCGTCCTCGTCCAGCAGCCCGGCCCGGTGGGCCACGCCCACCAGGGTTCCCGCGGTGTCGAAGAGGTCGACGAAGAGGAAGGTGAAGATCACGGCGATCAGGCTCACCTCGAGGGCGCCGCCGATGTCCAGGGCGAAGAAGGTGGGCGAGGGGTCCGGCGGCACCGAGGCCAGGCCCTTCCACTCGCTGATGCCGAGCGCGACCCCGAGCGCGGTGACCAGAAGGATGCCGATGATGACGGCGCCGATCACGCCGCGGCGCGAGAGGGCGACGATGACGACGAAGCCGAGGATGGCCAAGATCGCCGGCCACGCGGTCATGTCGCCCAGGGTCACCAGGGTCGCCGGGTGGTCGACCACGATCCCGGCGTTCTTGAGGGCGATGATCCCGAGGAACAGGCCGATGCCGGCCGAGATCGCCATTTTGAGGGTGCGCGGGATCGCATTGATCAGCCACTCGCGGATCGGCAGCACGCTCAGGATCACGAAGATCACGCCGGAGAGGAAGACCGCGCCCAGGGCCGTCTGCCAGGCATGGCCCATGCCCAGCACCACGCCGTAGGTGAAGAAGGCGTTGAGGCCCATGCCCGGGGCCAGCGCGATGGGGTAGTTGGCGTAGAGCCCCATGATCAGAGTGCCGACGGCCGCCGCGAGACAGGTGGCGACGAAGACGGCGTTGAAGTCCATGCCGGCGTCCGCCAGGATCGCCGGATTGATGAAGGTGATGTAGGCCATGGTGAGGAAAGTCGTGAAACCCGCCAGGACCTCACGCTGCACCGTGGTGCCGTGTTCGCTCAGCTTGAAGTAAGAATCCAGCATTCCCCGTCTCCCTCTCGCCCCGAAACCCCGGTGCCGGCAGCGGCTCTTGTTTGGCCGCCTTGTCCGCGCCAGGGGCGGGACCCGATCGATCCCGCAGGCTACGGCCGCCTCGCGCCCCGCAACCGTGATTATCAGAAAGGCGAACCGGGAGCGCCTTGTCAAGCTTGGGGGGCAGGCTTGGGGGGCAAGCTTAGGGCCGCGCGGGGATCGGCGAAAACCGTCTGAATTTGGCTTGCCGGCAAACGCCTTCCCGGCATGGACAAGACCGGGGGCTTCTCATACTCTCGGCCAGCTTTCGATCGGGGCCACGGGAGTCGCCGCGCGCGGCCCGCCGGTCTTCGCCCCAGCCCAAGCCGCCGCACCAGGACGACCCCAGGACTATTCCAGGACACTCCCAGGACATTCGATGCGACTTTCCCGCTACTTCCTGCCCACCATGAAAGAGACGCCGGCCGAGGCGCAGATCGTCTCGCACCGCCTGATGCTGCGCGCCGGTATGGTCCGCCAGGCCAGCGCCGGGATCTACTCATGGCTGCCGCTGGGCTTCCGGGTGCTGAAGAAGATCGAGCAGATCGTGCGCGAGGAGCAGGACCGGGCGGGCGCCCAGGAACTGCTGATGCCGACCATCCAGGCCGCCGACTTGTGGCGCGAATCCGGCCGCTACGACGACTACGGCAAAGAGATGCTCAGGATCGCGGACCGGCACGGCCGCGAGATGCTTTATGGACCCACCAACGAGGAGCTGATCACCGACATTTTTCGTGCTTCGGTGAAGAGCTACCGCGACCTGCCGCGCATCCTCTACCACATCCAATGGAAGTTCCGGGACGAGGTCCGGCCGCGCTTCGGGGTCATGCGCGGGCGCGAGTTCCTGATGAAGGACGGCTATTCCTTCGATCTCGATTATGAAGGCGCCAGAAAGTCTTACAACAAGATGTTCGTGTCCTATCTGAGGACTTATGCGCGCCTCGGCTTGAAAGCCATCCCCATGGAAGCGGAGACCGGGCCGATCGGCGGCGACCTGTCCCACGAGTTCGTCATCCTGGCGGACACCGGCGAGACCGAGGTCTTCTGCCACCACGACCTGCTCGACTACGACGTCCTGGCCGAGACGGTTGACTACGACGGCGACCTTTCGCCGATCGTCGAGTTCTGGACCAAGTTCTACGCCCGCACCGACGACAAGCACGAGGCGGCGGCCTTCGAGTCGCAAGTGCCGGAGGACAAGCGCGTGCAGCGCCGCGGCATCGAGGTCGGCCACATCTTCTATTTCGGCGACAAGTACGCAGCACCCCTCGGCGCCATCGTGACCGGATCCGACGGCAGCCAGACCACGCTGCACTCCGGTTCCTATGGCATCGGCGTCTCGCGCCTGGTGGGCGGCATCATCGAGGCCAGCCACGACGACGACGGCATCATTTGGCCGGAGCCGGTGGCGCCCTTCAAGGTGGGCCTGATCAACCTCAAGGTTGGCAACGAGGGCTGCGACGCGCTTTGCGAGGAGCTTTACGGCAAGCTCAGCGATGCCGGCGTCGAGCTGCTCTACAGCGACCGGGAGGACAGCCCCGGCGCCAAGTTCGCCGAGATGGACCTGATCGGCCTGCCGTGGCAGCTCGTCGTCGGGCCGCGCGGCTTGAAAAGCGGTGTGGTCGAGCTCAAGTCCCGGGCCAGCGGCGAACGCGAGGAGCTGTCGCCGGAGTCCGCCCTGGCGCGCCTCACGGGTTAGAGTTCCTAGATTGTTGATGGACCGGCATTCATGATATTCAGCGCCTTCGAGCGGCTGATCGCCTTCCGCTATCTGCGCGCGCGCCGCCAGGAAGGCTTCATCTCCGTAGTCGCCTTTATCTCGCTGCTCGGCATCCTGCTGGGCGTGGCGACGCTGATCATCGTCATGGCGGTCATGAACGGCTTCCGCCACGAGCTGCTGGGCCGCATCCTCGGCGTCAACGGCCATGTCACGATCTTCCCCCTCGAGACGTCGATCGACAATTACGGGCCGCTTTCGGAACGCCTGCGCGCCCTGGACGACGTGACCAACGTGGTGCCCCAGATCCAGGCCCAGGTCATGGTCAGCCAAGACACGAAGGCCATGGGCGCCCTGGTGCGGGGCCTCGCGGCGGAGGACCTGGCCGGGCGGGCCGGGATCTTCGAGCACCTGACTGACACCGCGCTCGAACGCTTCGCCGAGGGCGAGGGAGTGCTGGTGGGTAAGCGCCTGGCCGAGCAGCTGCGCCTTGGTCCCGGCGACGACATCACCCTGGTCTCGCCGCGCGGCAATCAAACGGTCATGGGCACCCTGCCGCGGGTCAAGGCCTATCCCATCGCCGGCCTGTTCGAGGTGGGTATGTACGACTACGACAATTCCTTCGTCTACATGCCGCTCGCCGATGCCCAGATCTTCTTCCGCCTGCCCGACGGCGTGAACGCCGTCGAAGTGTTCTATGGCGATCCGGACGATGTCGCCCGGGCGCGCCTGGGCCTCATCGAGGAGCTGGGCCCCGGCTTTCGCATGGTCGACTGGCAGCGCGCCAATTCCGGCTTCTTCAGCGCCGTGCAGGTCGAGCGCAACGTCATGTTCCTGATCCTGTCGCTGATCATCCTGGTGGCCGCCTTCAACATCCTGTCCGGCCAGTACATGCTGGTGAAGGGCAAGGGCCGGGACATCGCGATCCTGCGCACCATGGGCGCGACCCGCGGCAACGTCATGCGCATCTTCTTCCTGAGCGGCGCCAGCGTCGGCATCGCCGGCACGGTGGCGGGAGTCGCCCTGGGTGTCGCCTTCGCCGACAACATCGCAGTCATCCAGGGCTGGCTCGAAAGCCTCATCGACAAGCGGCTGTTCCCGCCGGAGGTCTATTTCCTGTCCCAGGTCCCGGCCGAGGTCGACTACGTCGAGGTCGCCCAGGTGGTGGCCATGGCGATCGCGCTCTCGTTCCTGGCGCCGATCTTCCCGGCCTGGCGTGCCGCGCGGCTCGATCCGGTGGAGGCGCTGCGCTATGAGTGAGCCGGCCGCGGGTGGCCAGGCGGGCCGCGGCGGGTCCGGGCTCCGCCTCAAGGGCGTTGTCATGGGATTCCGCCAGGGCGACCGGCAGCTGCAAGTGTTGCAGGGCGTCGATCTCACGATCGCGCCGGGCGAGATCGTCGCCTTGGTGGGGCCGTCGGGGGCCGGCAAGTCGACCCTGCTGCACATCGCCGGCCTGTTGGAGCAACCGGACGCCGGCGAGGTCTGGCTCGACGGCGGCGATTGCGCTGCCCTGCCGGATGGCCGCCGCACCGCGCTGCGCTGCCGGACCCTCGGCTTCGTCTATCAGTATCATCACCTGCTGCCCGAGTTTTCGGCGCTGGAGAACGTGGTGATCCCCCAGATGGTCGCGGGGCGCAGCCGCGCCGAGGCCCGCGAAGACGCCCGCGAGCTGTTGGCCGCTGTGGGCCTCGAGGGGCGGCTCGACCACCGACCGGGCCAGCTTTCCGGCGGTGAGCAGCAGCGCGTCGCCATCGCCCGGGCGCTCGCCAATCGGCCGTCCGTGTTGCTGGCCGACGAGCCGACCGGCAATCTCGATCCGCGCACCGCCGCCGACGTGTTCGCGGTGCTCATGACCCGGGTCCGCGACGGCGGCCTCGCGGCTCTGGTCGCCACCCACAACTTGGAGCTCTCCAGGCGCATGGACCGGGTCCTGCGCCTCGAGGAGGGTCGGGTCACATAGATTACCTGTTAGAGTAGGGGGCCATGCCGCACGCCGATTTCGTCCACCTGCGGGTTCACTCCGCCTATTCGCTCTCGGAAGGGGCGATCAAGGTCAAGGAACTGGCGAAGCTCTGCGAAAGCCACGCCATGCCGGCCGTGGCCGTCACCGACAAGGGGAACCTTTTCGGCGCGCTCGAGGTCTCCCAGACCCTGTGGGAGGCCGGGGTCCAGCCGATCATCGGCTGCCAAGTTCAGATCGCCCGCGAAGACGCCGAGGCGCGGGGATCGTTCCAGGCTGAGTCGGACGAGATCCTCCTGCTGGTGCAGAACGAGGCCGGCTACCGCAATCTCACGAAACTGGTGAGCCTGGCCTATCTGGAGAGCGACGCCGCCAGCGGGCCGCAGGTCGCGTTGGAAGACCTGGAGCGCCACGGGGCCGGCCTGATCGCACTGGTCGGCGGCCCCGAAAGTGCCGTCGGGCGGCTGCTTGGCGACGGCCAGGTTCCGAAGGCGGAAGACGCGCTCGTCATGTACGAACGCCTCTTCCAGAACCGGCTTTACGTCGAGGTCATGCGCCACGGCCTCGCCGAGGAGTCGGAGATCGAGGACGCCCTGGTCGATCTCGCCTATCGCCACGACCTGCCCCTGGTCGCCACCAACGACGTCTACTTCGCCGATGCGGCCATGCACGAGGCCCACGACGCGCTGCTGTGCATCGCCGACGGGACCTATATCAGCCAGTCCGACCGGCGGCGCATGACGCCGGACCACCGCTTCAAGTCGGCGGAGGAGATGCGGGCGCTGTTCGCGGACTTGCCGGAAGCGGTCGACAACACCCTGGCGATCGCCCGGCGCTGCGCCTACCGGCCGGAGCCGGTCGAACCGATCCTGCCGCCCTATCCGACGGAAGCCGGCCGCGAGGAGGCCGAAGAACTGCGCGCCCAGGCCGAGGCGGGATTGGAAATGCGCCTGGCGAGCCAGGTTACCCAACCCGAAATGACCGCGGAGGAAAAAGAGGCTGCCGCGCGGCCCTATCGCGAGCGGCTCAAGTACGAGCTCGACGTCATCCGGCAGATGGGTTTCCCCGGCTACTTCCTGATCGTGGCCGACTTCATCCAGTGGGCCAAGCGCCAGGAGATCCCGGTCGGCCCGGGCCGCGGCTCGGGCGCCGGTTCGGTGGTCGCCTGGGCGCTCACCATCACCGACCTCGACCCCTTGCGAGGGGGCTTGCTGTTCGAGCGCTTCCTCAATCCCGAGCGCGTGTCGATGCCGGACTTCGACGTCGACTTCTGCCAGGACCAGCGCGACGCCGTGATCCGCTACGTGCAGGACAAGTACGGTGCGGATCACGTGGCCCAGATCATCACCTTCGGCAAGCTGCAGGCGCGCGCCGTCCTGCGCGACGTGGGGCGGGTGCTGCAGATGCCCTACCCCCTGGTCGACCGGCTGTGCAAGATGGTGCCCTACAACCCGGCCAATCCGGTCAGCCTGCAGCAGGCCATCGACAGCGAGGCCCAGCTCCAGGAGGCGCGCGCCCACGACGAGTCCGTCGCCCGCCTGCTCGACATGGCGCTCAAGCTGGAAGGGCTCTACCGCAACGCTTCGACCCATGCCGCCGGCGTGGTGATCGGCGATCGGCCCCTCGACCAGCTAGTGCCGCTCTACCGCGATCCGCGTTCGGACATGCCGGCGACCCAGTTCAACATGAAGTTCGTCGAAAGCGCCGGCCTGGTGAAGTTCGACTTCCTCGGCCTCAAGACCCTCTCGGTGCTGGCCCGGGCGCGCGACCTGATCCGCGAGCGACAGCCTGGCTTCGACTTGGAGAGCATGCCACTCGACGACCCGGCCACCTACGAGCTCTTGAGGAGCGGCGAGACCGTGGGGGTGTTCCAGCTGGAAGGCGCCGGCATGCGCGACGTGCTGCGGCGCCTCAAACCCGACCGTTTCGAGGACATCATCGCGGTGGTGGCGCTCTACCGCCCCGGCCCGATGGATAACATCGACAGCTACGTCGCCCGCAAGCACGGCGAGGAGGCGCCAGACTACCTCTATCCCTCGCTGGAAGGCATCCTGCGCGAGACCCACGGCATCATGATCTATCAGGAACAGGTCATGCAGATCGCCCAGGAGCTGGCCGGCTACAGTCTGGGTGCGGCCGATTTGCTGCGTCGGGCCATGGGCAAGAAGATCAAGTCGGAGATGGAGGCCCAGCGAAAAAATTTCATCGACGGCGCCGTGGCGCGCGGCGTCGGCGAGGCCAAGGCCGAACAGATCTTCGAGCAGGTGGCCAAGTTCGCCGGCTACGGCTTCAACAAGAGTCACGCCGCGGCCTATGCCCTGATCGCAGTCCAGACGGCTTATCTCAAGGCCAACCATCCGGTCGAGTTCATGGCCGCCTCCATGACCTACGATCTGGGCAACACCGACAAGCTGAACCAGTTCCGCCAGGAGCTGACCCGCCTCAAGATTCCCCTCCTGTCGCCCGACGTGAACCGCTCCAATGCGGACTTCCGCGTCGAACGGCGGGATGATGGCGAAGGGGAGGGCCAGGCGGCGATCCGCTATGCCCTGGCGGCCGTCAAGAATGTCGGCGAGGCCGCCATGAAGGCGCTGACCGCCGAGCGCGAGAGCGGCGGCCCGTTCCGCGACCTGGGGGAATTCGCCGAGCGTCTCGACGTCCGTCAGGTCAACAAGCGGCAGATCGAGAATCTCGCCTGCGCCGGGGCTTTCGACAGCCTGACTCCCAACCGCCGGCAAGTGAACGAAGGTGCCGAGATCCTCATGCGCCACGCCAATCTGGCGGCCGACGAACGGGCCTCCTCCCAGACTAGCCTATTCGGCGACGAGAGCGGCCTGCCGGGTGCCCAGGTGGCCTTGCCCGAGGTGCCGGACTGGCCGGCCATGGACCGCCTGCGCCACGAGTTCGACGCCATCGGCTTCTACCTCTCGGCCCACCCGCTCGAATCCTACGGGCGGACGCTCCACCGGCTGGAGGTGGTGACCTGCGAGGACCTGCCCCAGGCCATGGCCCGCGCGCCTGGCCGCAAGAAGATGGCCGGCATCGTGATCGGCAAGCGCGAGATCACCACCCGCCAGGGCAAGCGCCTGGCCTTCGTTCAATTCTCCGACATGAGCGGCGTCTACGAGGTCTCGATTTTTGCCGAGGTGCTCGGCCGGGTGCGCGAGTTGCTGGAGACCGGCCGGCCCTTGCTGCTCAACGTCGATGCCCGCCAGGACGGCGGCGAATTGCGCCTCAACGCTCAGGACATCTCGGCCCTGGACGAGACCGTGGCGAGCGCCTCGAGCGGCCTCAGGCTCTATCTGAACCACGCGGAGCCCCTGGCGCTGTTGCAGTCCCTGCTGGCCCGCGACGCCCAGGGCTCGGGTCATGGCCAGTCGGGTAATGGCCAGTCGGGTAACGGCAGGGCGGGTAACGGCAGGGCGGGCAACGGCAGGGCGGGCAACGGCAGGGCGGCGCGCGGCCGCGTCAGCCTGGTGCTGGCGACCGGCGACGGCGACGAGGTGGAGATGGCCTTGCCCGGCGCCTTCCATCTCTCGGCCGAGATGCGCCGCGCCATCAAAGCGATCCCCGGCATGACCGTGGAAGATTGTTGACGGGGATTGTTGACGGGGACTGCTGAAGGCCGCCGGGGGCCTCGCAAGCGCCTTGGCACTTGCCTTTTCGGCCTCTCGCGTTTATCACACCGCCCAACCAGGTCGACGACCTGAAACGCACGCAGGCCAGCGGCCGTGCCGGGGGAGACATCCCTGGCCGTACGCTCCGGTGTCCGGGCCCGTCCGGATGAACGCCTGCGGAGGTCTAACCGGAGAAAGAGGACGATATGGCCTTTCCCAGTTTCACCATGCGCCAGCTCCTGGAAGCCGGCGTTCATTTCGGTCACACCACCCGGCGCTGGAACCCCAAGATGGCACCCTTCATCTTCGGGGTGCGCAACGGCGTCCACATCATCGACTTGGAGCAGACGGTGCCCCTGCTGCACCAGGCGTTGGTCACCGTGCGCGAAGTGGTGGCCGGCGGCGGCCGGGTTCTCTTCGTCGGCACCAAGCGCCAGGCGAGCGACATCATCATGGAGTCTGCCAGGCGCTGCGGGCAGTACTACGTCAACCACCGCTGGCTCGGCGGCATGCTCACCAACTGGAAGACGATTTCCAAGTCGATCAAGCGGTTGCGCGATCTGGATGATCAACTTTCAGAGGCGAATTCCGAAGAGATCACGGGCCTGACCAAGAAGGAACTGCTCAATCTGAACCGGGAGCGCGACAAGCTGGAGCGCGCCTTGGGCGGCATCAAGGACATGGGCGACCTGCCCAACGTCTTGGTGGTGATCGACACCAACAAGGAGCACATCGCCGTGGCCGAGGCGACCAAGCTCGGCATCCCGGTGATCGGCGTGATCGATTCCAACTCCGATCCGGCAGGCATCACCTATCCCGTCCCGGGTAACGACGACGCCTTCCGCGCCATCTCGACCTACTGCAACCTCATGGCCGACGCGGTGCTCGATGGTATCCAGCAGGAACTGATCGGCAGCGGTGCCGACGTGGGCGAGGCCGAGGAAGCCCCGGCCGAGGACCTGCCGGCGGAAGCGGCCGCGGCAGAAAAGCCCACCGCAACCTCGGAACCGGCGGCGGCTGAGGCCGTGCCGTCAGACCCCGGCGAGGAGGCTGCAGCGAAGCCCGCATCCGAGACGCCGGCGGAAGCTGAGGCGGAGACCCCGACCGAGCCGGAAAAGGCAGCCCCAGACGAGCCAGAAAAGGCAGCCGCGGACGAGCCCGCCGAATCCGAAGCGCCGGCGGCAGAGACCGAGGCTGAAGCGCCCACCGAGGCGGCGCCCGAGCCGAAAGCCGCCGAACCGGCGACGGCTGCCGAGGACGCTGGCGAGGAACCCGCAAAGGAGCCCGCCGTCGAAGCGGCAGAGGAGCCCGCTCCGGAAGAGGCCAAGAAAAAGGCCTCCTGAGCGGTGAAAAGCTCAGCACGATGAGCTAAGGAAATCCATGCGATATCAATTGGATATCCAGAAAAGGTAGAGTTATGACTCAGATCACGGCCGGCCAGGTCAAAGAGCTGCGCGAAATGACGGGCGCCGGCATGATGGATTGCAAGAAGGCGCTGACGGAAACCGCTGGCGACTTCGAGGAGGCCGTCGACTGGCTGCGCAAGAAGGGCCTGGCGGCGGCGGCCAAGAAGGCCGGCCGGACCGCGGCGGAGGGCCTCATCGGATTGGCTCTCGACGGGCCGCGCGGTGCCTTGGTCGAAGTCAACTCCGAGACCGATTTCGTCGCCCGCAACGAGCAATTCCAGGCCTTCGTGCGCAGCGCCGCCGAACTGGCGCTAAGTGCCGGCGGCGACCTCGATAAACTGGCAGCCACGCAGACTCCGGCCGGTGGCGCTCTGGGCGAGGAGCTGACCCGCCTGATCGGGACCATCGGGGAGAACCTGATCCTGCGGCGCACCGCCGCGCTGACCGCCGATCCCGGCGTTGTCGCCGGCTACGTCCACAACCAGACGGCGCCGGGCCTCGGCAAGATCGGCGTGTTGGTGGCGCTCCAGTCGTCGGGCGACGCCGCGGCACTGGCGGATCTTGGCAAGAAGCTTGCCATGCACGTGGCGGCTGCGGTCCCGCTGGCGATCGATAAGGACGGCGTCGATGCCTCGCTGCTCGAGCGCGAGCGCGAGATCCTGGCCGAGCAGGCCCGTGCCTCGGGCAAACCGGAGGAGATCGTGGCCAAGATGGTCGAAGGCCGGCTGCACAAATACTACGAAGAGGTCTGCCTCCTGGAGCAGACCTATGTGATCGACGGCGAGACCAAGATCGCCAAGGTCCTCGAGCAGGCGGCCAAGGACCTGGGTGGCGAGGTCAAGGTCACGGGGATGGCCCGTTTCCTGCTGGGCGAGGGCATCGATCGCGCCGAAAGTGATTTCGCAGCCGAGGTCGCGGCGCAGCTTAGCTAGCGGCGCGTGCCGCCCATGGCGCGGGTCCGAGTCGCGGCGCACCCGGGTGCCGGCGGTCGCCAAGTCGGGGTGCAAAGGTGGGATCTTGCGGGCTTTTGAGGGTCCACGGCTGGACGGCACCGCCTTGAGCCCTTAAAAAAGTCCAGCAGCCGAGTCATTGGGGATCGCAAATGGCCGGAACCGCACAGCCTGTATCGTCAGACCCTCCCAGCCCGGCCGGATCCGTGAGCTATCGCCGGGTTTTGCTCAAGATTTCCGGCGAGGCCCTGATGGCCGGCCGGGACTACGGCCTGGATCCCCAGATGGTCGAGCAGATCGCCCGTGACGTGAAGGCGGTACGGAGCCTGGGTGTCGAGATCTGCATCGTGATCGGCGGCGGCAACATCTTCCGGGGCCTGGCGGGCGCTGCGAGCGGCATGGAGCGCGCCACGGCCGACTACATGGGCATGCTGGCGACGGTGATCAATTCGCTCGCCATGCAGAACGCCCTGGAGCGGCTCGACGTGGCGACCCGGGTCCAATCGGCGATTCCCATGGCAACCGTCGCTGAACCCTACATCCGGCGCCGGGCGGTCCGGCATATGGAGAAGGGCCGGGTCGTGATCTTCGGGGCCGGCACCGGCAATCCCTTCTTCACCACCGACACCGCGGCTGCGCTGCGCGCCTCGGAAATGGGCTGCGATCTGCTGTTGAAGGGCACCAAGGTGGATGGAGTCTACGACGACGACCCGGTCAAGAACCCCGAGGCCCGGCGATTTGAGAGCCTGACCTACCATCAGGTCTTGAGCCAGGACCTGACGGTCATGGACCATGCGGCGATCTCGCTTGCACGCGAGAACGCAATTCCCATTATGGTATTTTCGATATACCAGGAAGGCGCCTTCGCGCAGGTCGTTCGCGGCCAGGGACGCTACACCATCATCACCAGCGAGGTATGAGCGTGGCTGATCCGGACCTCAAAGACATCGAGCGGCGGATGAACGGGGCGATCGAGGTTCTCAAGCAGGAGTTCGCCGGCCTGCGCACGGGACGGGCCTCGGTCCATTTGCTGGAGCCGATCACCGTGGAGGCCTATGGCGCTACCATGCCCATGAACCAGGTCGGGACCATCGGCGTTCCCGAACCCCGCATGATCACGGTCCAGGTCTGGGATCGCTCCCTGGTCGGCGCCGTGGAGCGGGCGATCCGCGAGTCGGATCTGGGCCTCAACCCGCAGACCGAGGGCCAGCTGATCCGGGTGCCGATCCCGATGCTGTCGGAGGAACGGCGCGTCGAGCTCGGCAAGATCGCGCACAAATACGCAGAGCAGGCGCGCATCGCCGTGCGCAACGTGCGCCGGGACGGGATGGACACCTTGAAGCGCATGGAACGCGAACACGAGATGTCCCAGGACGAGCAGCACATGTGGTCTGACGAGATCCAGGAATTGACCGACCGTCACATCAAGTCGATCGACGAGGCCCTGGAGCAAAAAGACGGCGAGATCATGCAGGTCTGAGGCACCATGCCGGAATTGCTGACTCTTCCCAACCGGGCCCTGCCGACCCACGTCGCCATCATCATGGATGGTAACGGTCGCTGGGCGAAGGCGCGCGGGCTGCCGCGGACCGCCGGCCACCGACGCGGAGCCGAAGCCGTGCGGCGGACCATGATCGGCGCCGCCGAGCTCGGCATCTCTTACCTGACCCTCTATGGCTTTTCCTCGGAAAACTGGAAGCGGCCGCTTACCGAGGTGGACGACCTCATGGGCCTGCTGCGCAGGCATCTCCAGCACGACATCGCCAAATTGGCGGAGGAGGGGGTCCGGCTCTGCGTGATCGGCGAGCGCGAACGCCTGCCGATCGACATCGTCCGCCTTATCGGCGACGCAGAGGAGCAGACCAAATCCAACGACCGGATCACCGTGGCGATCGCCATCAGCTACGGCAGCCGTCAGGAGATCGCCGCGGCGGCGCGCTATCTGGCGGCCCAGGCGGTGGCCGGTAAGATCGAGCCGGATGCCATCGACGAGGAGGTTTTCGCCGCTTGCCTCATGACCGCAGACATGCCGGATCCCGACTTGGTGGTCCGCACCAGCGGCGAGCAGCGCATCAGCAATTTCCTATTGTGGCAATCCGCCTACAGCGAGCTGATCTTCATCGACAAACTGTGGCCCGACTTCGACAAGGAGGACCTAGCCGAAGCCATTCGCGAGTTCCAACAACGCGATCGAAGATATGGCGCCGTGGCCAGCTCGGGTTGACACGAGCCGAAAGCGCGTTCGAGTCGTCTCGGCCGTCATTCTTGCTCCGCCGGTCCTGGCGGCGATTTATTTCGGCACTCCCTACATGGAGATCTTTATCCTCGCCGCGGGCGCGATCGTGGCCTGGGAATGGGCCCGCCTGTGCGGCGGCGGAGAGATCACCCCTCACGGCTGGCTCGCCGTCGGTGCGGTGCTCTGCGCCCTCTTGGCGGGCGCGTTGGGCCACTATGGCGTCGCCATGGCGATCGCCGGCCTGGCGGCGCTCGGGCTCGCCGGGTGGCTCCTGTTCGGAGGCGCGCCGGCGGCGCTCTGGCTGCCAAGCGGGGTCGTTTATCTGGCGGCGGCCGGGCTCGGCCTGCTGTTTCTCCGCGACCGGCCCGACGACGGCTGGCGGATCATTTTCTGGCTGCTGGCGGTGGTCTGGGCCACCGACACCGGCGGCTACGTCGCCGGCCGGACTTTGGGCGGGCCCAAGCTGGCGCCCACGGTCAGCCCGAACAAGACCTGGTCGGGCCTCGCCGGGGCCATGCTGGCGGCTGGCGTCGTCGGCGCCGTGATAGCGTCGTTCTGGCCCGGCTGGAACGCCCTGACCATAGGGCTGGCGAGCCTGGGCCTTGCACTCGTCGGGCAGGCGGGCGATCTTTTCGAATCGCGCCTGAAGCGGCGATTCGGTGCCAAGGATTCGAGCCACCTGATCCCCGGGCACGGGGGGCTCTTGGACCGGGTCGACGGGGTGTTGTCGGTGGGCCTGGTGGTGAGCCTGGTCATTTGGTGGACGGGACGATAAGCAGGGGCATGGCCGTACCTTCAATCAAGCCGCAGATCGCGCCGGAACGGAAATCGCTCACGATTCTGGGCTCGACCGGCTCGATCGGCTGCAACACGATCGATCTGATCGGACGCTGCCCGGAGGATTACCGGATCGTCGCCCTGACGGCCTACAACTCGGCCGAAATGCTCGCCGAGCAGGCACGGCGGCTGCGACCGGAGCTGGTCGTGATCGGCGACGAGCGCCGTTACGGCGATCTCCAATCGGCCCTCGCCGGCACCGGGATCGAAGTAGCGGCAGGCGCGCAAGCCTTGATCGAAGCGGCCGAGCGCCCGGCCGACTGGGTCATGGCCGCGATCGTCGGCGCGGCCGGTCTGGCGCCGACCTTGGCGGCGGTCCGACGCGGCGCCATGGTCGCCCTGGCCAACAAGGAGACCTTGGTCTGCGCCGGCGAACTCATGATGGCCGAGGTGACCCGCTGTGGTGCGACCCTGCTTCCGGTCGATTCCGAGCACAACGCGATCTTTCAGGTCCTGGAGCAGGACCGCCGCGAAACCATCGAGCGCATCATACTGACAGCGTCCGGCGGACCGTTTCGGGAATGGTCGCTGGCCGAAATGGCCGGGGCGACGCCGGAACAGGCCGTTGCCCACCCCAACTGGGACATGGGCGACAAGATTTCCGTCGATTCCGCCACCATGATGAACAAGGGCCTCGAGTTGATCGAGGCCCATTATCTTTTCGCCATGCCGGAGCCGCAGATCGAAGTCCTGGTTCATCCCCAGTCGGTGGTCCATTCCATGGTCGCCTACAGGGACGGCTCGGTCCTGGCCCAGATGGGCCAGCCCGATATGCGCACGCCGATCGCCTATACCCTGGCCTGGCCGAGACGAATGGCGGTGGCGGGCGAACGCCTGGATCTGGCGGCCATCGGCAATCTATCCTTCGAAGCGCCGGATCCCGGCCGCTTTCCGACCCTCAGGATCGCCCGGGAGTCCCTCGATGCGGGCGGCGGCGCGCCGACCGTGCTCAATGCCGCCAACGAAGTGGCGGTCGAGGCGTTCTTGGCAGGACAGCTGGGGTTTTTGGATATTGCCAGAGTCGTGGAGAACACCCTCGAGGCAATGCCGGCGCGGCCGCCCAGCAGCATAACCGAGGTCTTGGAGCTGGACCGCGAGGCCCGCCGCCGGGCGTCCGCCACGGTGGGCCAGGCCGCAGAACGTTAAGAAAAAGAGTTTTTGAGGATTAGGGAATTTGGAGTATTACTGCGATCGCTTTGGCTGCCACACAGCCGTTCCGCGTCGCCTGGAAATGAAATCCCCTTCCTTGGCAATCCAAAGCCGTAAGGTGTGACATCTTCGACTGGAGATCGACTTGTTCGAATGGGTCCTGGAATACGCCATACCGTTTCTTTTTGTTTTGACGGTTTTGGTATTCGTGCACGAACTTGGGCATTACCTTGTGGCGCGCTGGAACGGCGTGCGAGTCGAGGTCTTCTCGATCGGTTTCGGCCCCGAGATATTCGGCTGGACGGATAAGGCTCAGACGCGCTGGAAATTCAGCGCGGTCCCGTTGGGCGGCTATGTGAAGATGTTCGGCGACGTCAATGCCGCCAGCATGCCCGACAGCGCGGTCGCGGAGATGAGCCCCGAAGAGCAAGCGGTCGCCTTCCCGACCAAGCGCCTGGGCCAGAGGGCCTGGATCGTTGCCGCCGGGCCGCTTGCCAACTTCATTTTCGCCATCCTCTTGTTCGCCGGGCTTTATGTTTTCGTGGGCCAGCCCTTCACGCCACCGGTGGTCGGCGCAATCCAGGAGGACTCGGCAGCCGAGGCCGCCGGCCTGATGGATGGGGATGTCTTCGTACGCATCGACGGCACAACAATCGAGCGCTTCGAGGACATCCAGAGGATCGTGAGGATCGCGGCGGACCAGCCTTTGGAGGTGGTGGTCTTGCGGGATGGTGTCGAATTCACCGTCACGGCCACGCCGCGGCTGGAATCCTTCACCGACAATTTCGGGAACGAGCACGAAATCGGCTTGCTGGGCATTCAGGGCAGCGCGCCCGAATTCATAAAGCGCGATCCGGCGACCTCGATTTGGCTGGCATCTAAGGAGACGGTCTCGCTGGTCGGTGCCATCTTCGAGGCGGTGGGGCAAATCATCGTCGGGACCCGCAAGGCCGACGAACTCGGCGGCCCCTTGCGAATTGCGGAAATCTCCGGCCAAGCCGCAGAGATGGGCATTCTCGCGATCGTGCAGTTCATGGCCGTGATTTCGATAAACCTCGGCCTGATTAACCTGTTCCCAATCCCGGTTCTCGACGGCGGGCATTTGCTGTTCTATGCCTACGAGGCGGTACGAGGTCGGCCCTTGGGGGAACGGGCCCAGGAGTACGGCTTCCGGATCGGACTGGCGCTCGTCCTGGGGCTGATGGTCTTCGTCACCTGGAACGACATCGTCCATTTTCTGAGTTAGATAATACCGGGACTAAAAATGGCCGGGCTTTCGAACATGCGACGCGTGCCGAACGTCTCATGGTTTGTTGTTGCCCTCGGCCTGTTTGCCATTGCGCTTTTGCCTTGGGCGGCCAAGGCCCAGTCGATTCTCTCGGGGGGCATCATCGAGGAGATTCGCATCGAGGGCGCCCAGCGGGTGGATGCCACCACCGTGCGCTCCTACATGCGGGTCAATCCCGGCGAGCCCTTCGATCCGGTCAAGATCGACTCGTCGCTGAAAAGCCTGTTCGCCACCGGCCTGTTCGCGGACGTCACCTTGCGGCGCGACGGCAACGCCCTCATCGTTGTCGTCACCGAGAACCCGATCATCAATCAGATCGGCTTCGAGGGGAACTTGCGGATCGATAACGAGATCCTCGAGGCCGAGGTCGAGCTGCGGCCGCGGGTGGTCTTTACCCGCACCAAGGTGCAAAGCGACCTTCAGCGCATACTCGAACTCTATCGCCGTCAGGGCCGATTTGCCGCGACGGTCGACGCAAAGGTCATTCAACTGGACCAGAACCGCGTCGATCTGGTGTTCGAGATCAACGAAGGCCCGACCACCAAAATTCAATCCATCAACTTCATCGGCAACCGCGCGTTCTCGGACGGAAGCCTGCGCGACGAGATCGCCACCTCGGAAACGGCCTTTTGGCGTTTCCTCAGCTCGACCGACACCTTCGACCCCGATCGCCTGACCTTCGATCGGGAGTTGTTGCGCCGCTTCTATTTGCAGGAAGGCTACGCCGACTTTCAGATCCTGTCGGTCGTCGCGGAGCTCACCCCCGACCGGGAAAGCTTCATCGTCACCTTCACCTTGGAGGAGGGGCCGCAGTACACCTTCGGCGACATCGAAATCACCACGACGCTGAAGGATCTCGATCCGGAAAGCCTAACGGGCCAGATTACAGCCGCCTCAGGAGAGACCTACGACGCCTCCGAGGTCGAAGACACGATCTCCAATCTGACGGAGAGTGCCAGCAATCTCGGTTTCGCTTTCGTCGATGTGAGGCCGCGGGTCGAGCGCGATCGCGATCAACGCCTCATTAACCTGACCTTCGAAATTCGCGAGGGTCCGAAGGTCTATGTCGAGCGCATTGATATCGAAGGCAACATCCGAACCCTGGACCGGGTGATTCGCCGCGAATTCCGCCTGGTCGAAGGGGACGCGTTCAACGCATCCCTGATGAACCGTTCTCGGCAAAGAATCGAGAATTTGGGCTTCTTCCAAACCGTCGACATGAAGACCGAGCCGGGAAGCGAGGCCGATCAGCTGCTCATCACCACCGAGGTTCAAGAGCAGGCCACCGGCGACCTCTCCTTTGCCGCGGGTTTTTCGTCGGAATCCGGTCCTCTCGGGTCGATCACGTTGCGCGAGCGCAATCTCTTGGGGAGTGGCCAAGACATGCGGCTCAGCTTCACGATCTCTGGCGTGGCGTCGACGGTCGATCTCAGCTACACCGAACCCTATTTCCTGGACCGGGACCTTTCTGCCGGTTTCGATCTGTTCCGAACAGTCAAGGAAAACGACGAGAGTTCCTTCGACCTGGAGCGCATAGGCGGAACTCTGCGTGCGGGCTACGATTACCAGGAAAACCTGCGACAGGTCTGGAAATACACTTTGAAACAGGAGAAGGTCACCAACGTCGATAACGACGCCTCCGCACTCGTCAAGGACGATGAGGGGACGGACCTGGAGTCCAGCGTCGGCCAGTCCTTGCGTTGGGATACGCGCGACAAGCCATTCGATGCGCGCGAGGGGCATGTTCTTCGACTTGGCACTACAGTGGCCGGCCTTGGCGGTGACGTCCGATTCTTGCGCACCACGCTCGGCGGCGCCTATTACCAGCCCATCCTGGAAGACGTGACGGCGACGATCGCCTCGGAGGTGGGGAATGTCATCGGCCTTGATTACGATACCAAGGTCAGCGATCGCTTCTTCCTCGGCGGAACGTCGCTGCGGGGCTTTGACACCGCCGGCGTCGGCCCGCGCGATAGTTTGACGGGCGACTCGCTGGGCGGCAAGCACTTCTACACCACGACCCTGGAACTCAGTTTTCCGGTCGGCTTGCCGCCTGAGCTTAATTTCCGCGGACGGTTATTCTCCGACGTCGGCGCGGCCTGGGGCATCGACGGCAGTGACGCCGACGTGGAAGACAGCAGCTCTCCAAGGATGTCGGTGGGGACGGGGTTCTCGTGGATTTCGCCCTTCGGTCCGGTTGTGGTGGACCTCGGTTGGGCCATCGTCAAAGAAGACTTCGACAATACCCAGTTGGTCAACTTCAGTTTCGGAACCAGGTTCTAGACGTGCTTCTCACTCGACGCCTACTCACGGCCGCCCTGTGTCTGACCTTTGCCGTCGTTCTGACGTCGAGCTCGGCCCTGGCCCAGGAGGGCGCGGTCATCGCCATCCTCGATGTGGAGCGCATCCTCAGGGATTCCAAGGCCGCGGCCACTTTGCGCGCGGAAATCGACAACCAGCGCCAAACCCACCAAACCTCACTGCGCGAGCAGGAAAACGCCCTGCGCACGGCGGATCAGGAACTGGCGCGCCAGAGGGCCGTTCTTTCCGCCGAGGCCTTCGCGGCCAAGCGCAAGGAGTTGCAGGAACAAGCGAACAATTTGCAGCAGGAGTTCGTGACCCGGCAGAAGGAGATGGAGGAGTTGTTCGGACGAGGCATTCGCCAGGTCCGCCAAGCCTTGGCCGAAGTGGCGAAAGAGATCGCAGATGAGCGGGGCATCAACCTGATTCTTCTCAAGGCGACGATCGTGTTGGCGAGCCGCGAACTCGATATCACCGAGGACGCTCTGCAGCGCTTGGACCAAAGGCTGCCAAGCGTGAATTTTGCCACGTCAGGCAATTAGCTCGAGCAATCAAACCGGGCAATCAAACCGGGCAATCAGATCCGGCGATCTGCTCGCGCAATTGATCAGATCTGAGCTTTCAAGAGCTTGTCCGCCAGGCGGCGATAGGGGCGCCGGTGGGGTCGCTCGGTGGTGTCGAGGTTAGCCGGGCGCGGGCGGCGAGATTGATAAACCGGGCCAGATCGGGCACAACAGCGTCGGTGATTCCCGGGACGGTATTTGAACCGGTTCCGGAAATGAGGGATTTGGGGGCCGCAAATCAGCCATGACGGAACGACCGGTCACCGGAACGAGCTCGATTCCCATCGACATCATGCGGGTCATGGAGCTGATCCCGCACCGCTTCCCGTTTCTCATGGTGGACCGGATCGTGGAACTGACGCTTGACGAGAAGGCGGTCGGACTCAAGAACGTTTCGATCAACGAGCCGTATTTTCAAGGCCACTTCCCGCGCGATGCGGTCATGCCGGGTGTCCTGATCATCGAATCCATGGCCCAGACGGCCGCGGTGCTGGTGGTCGAAACCCTCGAAGGTGCGGCCGCCGGCAAGCTGGTCTACTTCATGACGGTAGACGATGCGCGCTTTCGCAAACCGGTCTTTCCGGGCGACCAATTGATGGTCGAGGTCTCCAAGCTCCGCAGCCGGGGCAATTTCTGGAAGTTCCGCGGCGAGGCGCGGGTCGACGGCGCGCTGGTAGCGGAGGCGAACTTCGCGGCGATGATCCGGGACGATTGAGGGCGGTCGGAGGCACCGCCGTTAGCTATAGGCGCCAAGCGCCGCAAGCCGGGCCAGGCACTCCGCGCGGCCCAGCACGGCCATCACTTCGAACAGCCCCGGCGAGGCGGTCGACCCGGTCAAGACGGCCCGCAAGGGCTGGGCGACGGCGCCGAGCTTGATCTCGCGGGCGGCGGCGAATTCGCGCAGCCTCATCTCCAGGGCGGCCTTGCTCCAATCCTCCTGCCCAGAGAGGGTCTCGCGCAGCCGCTCGAGGTGTTCCCGAGACTCCGGCGTGAGGAGCTTCGCCGCCTTGTCGGTCAGCGGCAGGGGCGGGTCCCGCAGGTAGAAGGCCGCGTTATCCGCCAGGGCCTCGAGGGTCTCGGCACGCGGCTTGAGGCCCGGCAAGGCGGCGTTGAGGCGCCGGCGGCCAGCGTCGTCGACGGGCTTTCCGAGGTGCGCCTCCAAGAGCGGGCACAGCAGGTCCAGCAGGCGCTCGTCGGCGGCGGTCCGGATATAGTGACCGTTGAGGCTGTTCAGCTTGTCGAAGTCGAAGCGCGCCGCGCCCTTGCCCACGGCGTCCAGGTCGAACCATTGGATCGCCTGCTCCGTGGATATGATCTCCTCGTCGCCGTGGGACCAGCCCAGGCGCAAGAGGTAATTGCGCAGCGCTTCAGGCAGATACCCCATGTCCCTATAAGCCTCGACGCCAAGCGCCCCGTGGCGTTTCGAGAGCTTGGCGCCGTCCGGCCCATGAATCAGCGGAATATGGGCGAAGGCCGGCGCCTGCCAACCCAGCGCGTCGTAGAGGTGATACTGCCGGAAGGCGTTGGTCAGATGATCGTCGCCGCGGATAACGTGGGTCACGTCCATGTCGTGGTCGTCGACGACGACCGAAAGCATATAGGTCGGCGTGCCGTCGGCGCGCAGCAGAACCATGTCGTCCATCTGGTCGTTGGCCACGGTGACCGGGCCCTGCACCAAGTCGCCGATCCGGGTCTCGCCGCTGCGCGGAGCCTTGAAACGGACGACCGGCTCGACGCCCGGCGGTGCCTCGGCGGGATCGCGATCGCGCCAGCGGCCGTCATAGAGCATGCGCCGGCCCTCGGCGCGGGCCTGTTGGCGCATGGCCTCCAGCTCTTCAGGCGTGCAATAGCAATGATAGGCCTTGCCCTCGACCAGAAGGCGGCGGGCCATTTCCGCATGCCGCTCGGCGCGGGCGAACTGATGGACCACCTCGCCGTCCCAATCGAGCTCGAGCCAACGCAGGCCGGAGAGGATCGCGTCGATGGCCTCGGGCGTGGAGCGCTTGCGGTCCGTATCCTCGATTCGCAAGGCGAATCGCCCGCCGGTGTGGCGTGCATAGAGCCAGTTGAACAAGGCCGTGCGGGCGCCGCCGATGTGAAGATAGCCGGTCGGCGAGGGGGCAAATCGTGTGACCACGGACATCGGCGGACGCTCTCTCGAACTCGCAAGCTTAGGGGCTGGCGCCCTTTAGCATATTGCAGGGGCTGGCGCACGGGCCGGCGGCCCC
>CALJXB010000396.1 GCA_937974415.1 uncultured Kiloniellales bacterium | reverse complement strand
CATCAGGCCGTGCTCGTCGAACTCCCAGTTCTCGTTGCCGTAGGAGCGGAACCACTGCCCGCTGTCGTCGCGCCACTCGTAAGCGAAGCGCACGGCAATGCGGTTTTCACGGTAGGTCCAGACCTCCTTGATCAGGCGATAGTCCAGCTCGCGGGCCCATTTGCGCTCGAGGAGGGCCTCGATCTCGTCCCGGCCCTGGATGAACTCGGCCCGGTTCCGCCATTGGCTGTCGAGGGTGTAGGCCTGGGCCACCCGCTTGGGGTCCCGGCTGTTCCAGGCGTCCTCGGCGAGCCGCGCCTTTTCGGCCGCCGTTTCGGCGGTGAAGGGAGGAAGCGGTGGACGGGTCATGGCTGTTTCCCCTGGTTCCGATCGCGGCAGCCGGGACAGGACGCTCTCACTGCCGCTCTGTGACTGCAAACATGGTTCTTTTCGATCCAGACGGGAATGGGCATAATTGGAAAGATATTATTTCATAATACGGAATTATAGATGGACCGCCTGCAGACCATGTCGGTCTTCGTGGCAGTGGCCGAGGAGGCCGGCTTCGCGGCGGCGGCCCGGCGCCTCAAGCTGTCGCCGCCGTCGGTCACCCGGGCCGTCTCCCAGCTGGAGCAGCGACTCGGGGCCAAGCTGCTCCACCGCACCACCCGCTCGGTGCAGGTGACCGACGCCGGCCAGCGCTATCTCGCCGACTGCCGGCGCATCCTCGCCGAGATCGAGGAGGTCGACCACCACGCCGCCGGGATCCACGCGGCGCCGCGCGGCGCGGTGACGGTCACCGCCTCGGTCCTGTTCGGCCGCATGGTGATGGCCCCGATCCTGCTCGACCTGCTGGACCGCTATCCGGAGATCTCGCTCACCAGCCTGTTCGTCGACCGGGTCGTGCACATGGTCGAGGAGGGCATCGACGTCGCCGTCCGGATCGCCGAGCTGCCCGACTCGACCCTCTCGGCGGCACGAGTCGGCAGCGTGCGGCGGGTGCTCTGCGCCGCGCCAGGCTATCTCGACGCGCGCGGCCGGCCCGAGACTCCGTCAGAGCTCGCCGGGCACGAGATCATCGACTTCGTCGCCATGACGCCGGGCGGTGAATGGGCCTTCGAGAAAAACGACAAGGTCGAGCGCTTCAAGCCCCGCTCCCGGCTGCGGGTGAACAGCGCCGATCCGGCGATCGCCGCCGCCCTCGGCGGGCGGGGGATCACCCGGGTGCTGTCCTATATGATCGCCCCGCAGCTCGAGGCCGGATCCCTCGAGCTCGTGCTGGACGACAGAGCGCCGCCCGCCGTGCCGATTCACGTGGTGCACAAGGAGCCGGGCCAGACCTCCGCGCGGGTCCGCGCCGTAGTCGACCATCTAGTGGAACGGCTGAGAGCCAGCAGTGCCTTGGATCACGACCCTTGAACTGCTCTAGGCGCTTTTGCGGCTCGCGGCGTCGGCGGGCCTATCCTCCGGCGGGACGAAGGGCTCCGGGCCGCCGCCCGGCAAGGCCTCGACGTAGAGCGCCCGGCTCGGGAAGGCGAAGCCGCTGCCGGCCCCCTCGACGATGTCTTTGATCTTGTAAGCCAGGGCCTCCTTGATCTTGAGCCACTCGCCCCAGTTGGTCGTGGTCGTGAAGCAGTACAGCATGATGTCGATGGAGGACTCGCTGAAGCGGTCGATGCGCACGAAGGTGGAGATCTCGGAAGGGTCGGCGAAGGCGGACTCGGCCAGGACGTAGGCCTCGATCTCGTCGCGGATGCGGCGCAGCTGCGCCACCGTGGTGCGATATTCCACGCCGATCATCCAATAGATGCGCCGGTGGGTCATGCGCGAGAAATTGGTGACGACCCCGTCGGACAACTCGGCGTTGGGCACGTGGACCGGCGCTTGGTCGAAGCGGTTGATGCGGGTCGAACGAAAGCCGATCTTTTCCACCGTGCCTTCGACCACGCCGTCGACCTTGATCCACTCTCCGGCGCTGAAGCGCTGCTCGGCGATGATCAGCAGCCCGGCAATCAGGTTCTTGAAAAGGTCCTGGGCCCCGAGCGCCACGGCGATGCCGAAAATGCCGAGGCCGGCCAGGATCGGCGCGACTTCGATGCCCCAGGTCTCGAGGACCGCCACAGCGCCGAGAAATAAGAAGGTCGCCTTGATTGCCTTGAGCAGCCAGCCGACGAGCTCCGGGCTGAACAGCCGCTCGAGGTTGCGCAGCAGGAAGCTCAAGGGGTCGACCAGGCGATAGAAGCCCCAGAATATGACGATGATGATCAGCGACTCGAGGATGTTGTCGACGAAGGCCTCCAGGTCGCCATCGAGCTCGAGGAACTCGGCGGCGAGGTAAAGGCCGAACGTGACCGGGATCAAGCCGAGCGGCTGCTCGAGGGCGACGACGAGCGTTTCGTCGATCTCGGACTTGCTGCGTGCGGCCCAGGCCTGGAGCCGCGCCGAGACTACGCGGACGAAGACATGCCGCAAGAACAGGCAGAGCAACAGGATGCCGGCGGCAACCAGGATGCGGCCCAGGTCGATCCCGAAGACGCCGGTGTTCCACACCTCCACGACCGTCGCCCAATAGCGCTGAAGGCTGTCCATGCAGGCCCCACTTTCCCAGCCTCGTGCCCGGCCGCCGAGTCTGTCGCGGCTTGCGCGTCACTCTGCCTAAGCGGGTCGGATTCGGGCAAGCGATGGACGCGCTCGACAAGCGCCGGGTGCCCGGTCGCCCCGCGTCACCGCTCGCAGCAGTCAGGCGGCCCGCCATCCTCCCGGGCCTCCTGGATGGGCGGGCAGGGCACGGTGCCGTAGGAGCAGAAGACGCAGCAGTCGCCCGCCTTGGGCTTCAAGACTTCCCCGCAGCCCTTGCAGTCGTAGAAGAACTGGCAGAAGTCGGAGGGCATGGCCTCGGCCTGCCGGTGCCCACAGTGGGGGCAGGTGACGGTGGAGTCCAGCTCGATCATGCCGCTCGCCTTGTCCAAACCGCGCCAATGGTGAGCCCGACGACCCGAGGACGGCATCCGCCGGCTCGCGCAGATAGAATTTGCCAGACCCCGGAACGTACCGTAAAGCTACGGCATGTGCACCCCGAAGTGACCGCAAGACGCGAGTCACTCGAGAGATATAGACCCACCACAACGAGAGCACGTCACTATGCCCTCATTCGATATCGTCTCCCGCACCGACCTTCAGGAGGTCGATAACGCCGTTCAGAGCGCCTCGCGCGAGATCTCGACGCGCTACGACTTCAAGGGCAGCAACTGTTCGATCGAACGCTCCGACTCAAGCTTGGTGATCAGGGCGGACGACGACTTCAAGCTGAAGCAGGTGCAAGACCTGTTGCGCGGCCACCTGGCCAGGCGGAAGGTAGACGCTGGCGCATTCGATTTTGCCAAACCTGAGACGGCCTCCGGCGGCACATTGCGCCAAGAAGTCAGCATCAAACAGGGTGTGGAGCGCGATCTCGCCCAGAAAATCGTCAAGGCCGTCAAGGGAGCGAAGCTGAAGGTGCAGGCCGCCATTCAGGGCGACGAGTTGCGCATCTCCGGCAAGAAGCGAGACGACCTGCAAGAGGTGATCGCGCTGGTCAAAGACCTCAAGATCAGCCAGCCCCTTCAGTACGTAAACTTCCGGGAGTGATTTCTGCTCAGTTACGTCCGCCCCCCAGGAACGGACATTCTGGGCAGGCGATCGGAAAGCCTGCACATGATCAAGGCCGTGTGAAACGCGGGTCGGAAGAGCGTCGGCGCAACAATAGGCGCGGCAATTGCAGACCCTCGTATAATAACGGAAATGCTTGACGCTTTGGCGAAGAGGGTCATCAGCGTTCCACAAAGCAAATTCGAAAAGGCGAAGACGACATGACCAAAGCTAAGGCCCGCCAACGTGCGAAGGCGAAAGCGGCGCAGAAAGCCAGGAAGCAGGATCCCGGCGCCGACCGCCCCGCCCAAAAGGTCCGGCCCGGGCAGTTCGATCCGGGAGCAGGTTCGATAAAGGGCCCGAGCGCGAACGCCGGCGCCAAGAACTTCGGTGGGGCGAGACGCGGCGCGGCGCGGTCGAGATAAGCCTCAGAGAACGGCCTCTTCAGCCCCCGTCATCGCCTGGACCGCGAGCTTTCGGCGATGGTGCGCTGCGTCTCCGGATCAGGCATCGCCCGATCGACCGACGCCCATTTCACCTAGCCATGGTGAGTGGCGGCTGGCACGTTGGACACCGTTCTAGCGGCCGACAAGGGGGTCACGTTGGGGGGAGTTAGATTGAGTGCCCGAGCCACCAGCTCCGGATTGGTCACGGACGTCGGGCGGGGTCCTGTCCCGAGCTGAGCCATGGTGATCGAGAGCCTTCTTTTCCTGGTGTCGCTCGGGCTCGCCGCCTTGCTCGGCTTCGCCGCCCACCGGGCCAGCATCTGCACTGTGAAGGCCGTCGAGGAGGTGCTGACGACCCGCCGGGGTTTCATGCTGGTGAGCTTCGCCAAGACGGTGCTCTGGGTCATGGCGGTGACGGCGCTCTTGGCCTGGGCCCTGCCCGGGTCCCGGGCGAACCTGGCTGGCTGGCCGATCTCGCTCACCGGGCTTGCCGGCGGGCTGGTCTTCGGCGTCGGCGCGGTGCTCAACAAGGGCTGCGCGTTTTCCACCCTGACCCGGCTCGGCGGCGGCCAGCTGTCGATGCTGGTGAGCCTCGCTGGCTTCGTCCTTGGAGTTTTGGGCCATGGCCTGCTGAGTCCGTCGGACCCCGCGCCCACCGCGCTCGTGTCCGATGCCTTGATTGCCGAGGCGGGGCTCGGGCCCCGGCTGGTCGCCGCGGCCTTGGTGCTCTGGGGCCTGTGGGAGGCCTGGCGCCTGTGGTGCTCGCGCCCGGCCGGCCAGCGCCTTCGGGCCCTCGCTCTGGCGGAGCACTACCGGCTCTCGACCGCGGCGCTGCTGCTCGGTGTCAGCAACGGGCTGCTTTATGCGCTCCACGGCACCTGGGCCTATACCTCGACCCTGACCCGGGGGGTGGAGCAGGCCACGGGCGACGGCGACGGCCCGGCGCCCATCGCCTGGCTGTTGTTCGTGTTCGTGGTCGCCGGCATGGCCCTCTCGGCCTGGCAGCGGCGGAGCTTTCGTCTGCGCTGGCGCCCGCGGCCGGGATGGCTCTCCTATCTCGTCGGGGGCACCCTCATGGGCTTCGGGGCGGCCCTAGTGCCGGGCGGCAACGACGTGCTGATCCTGCACGCTATCCCCACCCTCTCGCCGCACGCCCTGCCCGCCTACCTGGCCATGCTGGCCGGCATCGCGGTCGCTCTGGTCGTCATGCGCCGCATGGGGGCAAGCCTCGAGACCATCGACTGCAGCGGCGACATCTGCCGGACCTGAGAGCCAAAACCGCTCGGTCAGCGGATGGCGCCGCCGTGACCAGCAAACAGCAGACGATAGGATCGAAATGAGGGACCGGGCCTAGGGCTCACATGTCCTCAGGATCGATGCCGGGCACTTCGGTGATTCCGGCCCTCTGCTTCCAATCGACGGGGTAGGCGGCGTAGAAAATGACGCACTTCTCGTCCGCTTCATAGGCGATGTCGTTATCCTTGGGGACCAGCATCATATCGCCGGGATTGAGGACATATGCGGTGCCGTCGCACATGAGGCGAAAGGTCCCTTGATGACAGTAAATGAGCTCGTCGCAGGTCAGCTTCCAAGGCACCGAGACCTTGTTGAGGAAATTCAAGCCGCCGGCCATGCTTTCGCAGTTCCGCACGGTCACGAAAGGCTTGATATAGGTTTTGCCCTCCGGCAGCTCGTGCAGGCGGTGTTCGATCTCGGACAGTCTGAAAACAATCGGCTCGCTCATAGAATACTCCAGTTTCTGGTCACCCAAGGCAGTATCCGTTCTTTAGTCGCTCTGCCACGGTGATTCAATCGTCTCGACTTTGGTGCCAACGGATACTTCGGCGAAGG
>CALJXB010000395.1 GCA_937974415.1 uncultured Kiloniellales bacterium | reverse complement strand
CGGAGCTATCCGAAGCCGGCCCCACTCTATTTGGGGCCGATCTCATGAGCGAAATCACGGTGCTCAGCGAGCAGAAATGTTTCGAGGGGCTGCAGGGAAACTACAGCCACGCCTCGGCCGCCTGCGGCGTCGACATGCGCTTTGCCGTCTACCAGCCGCCCCAGGCGCTCGCCGGCGAGACGGTGCCGGCCGTCACCTACTTGTCCGGCCTCACCTGCACCGAGGAGAACTTCGTCGTCAAGGCCGGCGCCCAGCGCGCCGCCGCGGAGCTCGGGCTGATCCTGATCGCCCCCGACACCTCGCCGCGCGGACCTGAGGTGGCCGATGACGAGGCCTACGACCTGGGCACCGGGGCCGGCTTCTACGTCGACGCCACCGAGCCGCCCTGGTCGCCCCACTACCGCATGTACAGCTATGTCACCGAGGACCTGGCCGCCGCCGTGGCCGCCAACTTCCCGGTGGATCACAAGCGCCAGGGGATCTTCGGCCATTCCATGGGCGGCCACGGGGCGCTGACCATCCACCTCAAGAACCCGGAGGTCTACCGCTCGGTCTCCGCCTTCGCGCCCATCGCGGCCCCCATGGCGTGCCCCTGGGGCGAGAAGGCCCTCGCCGCCTACCTGGGCTCAGACCGGGAGGCCTGGCGCGACTACGACACCTGCGAGCTGGTGCGCCGCCGGCCTAGCCGGGCCAAGTTCTTCATCGACCAGGGCGCGGCCGACGACTTCCTGGAGGGCCAGCTCAAGCCCGACCTGCTGGTCGAGGCCTGCGAGGAGGCCGGCCAGCATTTCGAGCTGCGCATGCAGCCGGGCTACGACCACAGCTATTTCTTCATCCAGACCTTCATGGAAGATCACCTGCGCCACCACGCCAGCGTGCTGGGCGCCTGAGCTCCTCGGCTGTCGCGCCACAACCTCCCGTAACACCGAGACCGCGTCTTGGTGTATACTGTTTCGCGTGGAGGAGGTTTTCGAAACCAGCGGCGCGATCGACAAGCCGGCCTTGAAGGCGCTCGCGGAGCGCTCGGACCGCCGTGGTTTGCTCCGCCTGTTCGGCCATCTGGCGGCGATCCTCGCTACCGGCACCCTGCTGGCCGTCTCCTGGGGGTCTCCCCTTTTGCTGCCCGCCATGATTCTCCATGGCGTGGTGCTGGTCTTCCTCTTCGCACCGCTGCACGAGGCAATCCACGGCACGGCGTTCCGCAGCCGGGCGCTCAACCGGAGCGTCGCCTTCTTCTGCGGGCTGGTGCTGTTTCTACCGTCCGGGTACTTCCGCGCCTTCCACTTCGCGCACCACCGCTATACCCAGGACGAGGGCCGCGACCCGGAGCTGATGCGGCCCAAGCCGGAGACCCTGGGCGAATACCTCCTGACGCTCTCGGGCCTGGTCTATTGGAACGAGCAGCTGCAGCTCTTCGGGCGCCTGGTGGCCGGCCGGGTGGAGGAGCCCTTCGTGCCCGAGCGCCAACGCAAGGCGGTCGTCCGGGAGGCGCGCATCCTGGTCTGCCTCTACGTCGTGATCGCCTTGGTCTCGCTCGACCTGGGCAGCATGGTGCTGGTCAACTACTGGCTCCTGCCGCTGCTGCTCGGCCAGCCGGCGCTCAGGGCCTTCCTCATGGCCGAGCACACGGGCTGTCCCCTGGTGCCCGACATGCTGCAGAACTCGCGCACCACCAAGTCCAACCCCGTCATGCGCTGGCTGGCCTGGAACATGAACTACCACGCCGAGCACCACGCCTATCCGGCCTTGCCGTTCCACGCCCTGCCCAAGGCCCACCGGCTGATCCGCGACAAGATCGCCACCAAAGCCTCCGGCTATCTCGCCGTGCACTGGCAGCTGGCCCGCCAGCTGGGCGACTGAAGCGTTCAGGGCAGCAGCGGCCCGTCCCCGAAGACCGTCTCGGTAAAGTGGCCGGTCAGGCGCTCGACGTCGCCGGCCAAGCCGCGCGGTTCGGTGAGCGGCGGGCAATGTGCGCGCACCTCCTCAAGCAGGGGCGCCAGCCGGGGCGGCGCGGCGCGCTCGGTCACATGGAACGCCTGGCTCGCGATGACCGCGAGCTGGGCCAGATTTGCCTCCAGGCAGCGCCCGGCCTCGGCCTCCCCGCGCCAGGCCAGAAAAGTCGGCAGCGCCACGTCGTTCTGGCCGAAGCCGCCGCCTTCGCTGCCCGGCAGAAAGTGGCGCGCCGCCGCGTGACGCGCCTGCTCGGCGTAGCCCACGGCGGAAAAGCCGAGGCAGCCGATATAGCCCTCGCCAGTGCCCATGTGGCCTTCGCCCGAGGGCGACAGATAGGCCGGCAGATGGGAGGTCGGGGCATGCAGCAGCTTGGTGACGTGGCGGTCGCACAGCAGGGCGAGGTCGGCCCAGGCGGCAGCCAGATTATCCATGGCCGGATAGGCGCGGCCATTGTGGAAGCCGCCGTTGGAGAGCACCCGGCCCAAGGGATTGGCGCCGTCGGGCAGCACGAACAGCGGGTTGTCGGAGACCGCGCGCAAGCCGACGGCGGCGACCTCCTCGGCCTGGTCGGCGGCGCGCCAAGCCTGGCCCAGCACCCGGGGCAGAATGCGCCAGGAGACCGGCGCCTGATAGGCCCGCCGCTCGGCCCCTGCCCCTTCGAGCCAGGCGCGCAGGCGGCGTAAGACGGCGACCTCGCCGGGATCCTCCCACAGCTCCTCGAAGACCGCGTCGTAGTGATCGAGGGGCGCCTTCAAGGCTTCGATCGAAAGCGCGAAGACCGCCACGGCGAGCTCGACCCGGCGCCGCGCGGCGAGAGCCGCATCCGCCGCCAGGGCGGTCGCGCAGGGGCTGCCGTTGACCAGCGCGATGGACTCCTTTTCCCCGAGGTCTCCCCCGTACACGCCCAACCCATTTTGCGCGCGCTCGTCGAAGAGGCCGGAAAAGAGATGGGCGAGCGCCTGGATCTCGCCCGGGCAGCCGTTGCCCAGCGCCGGCACCGGCGGCAAGGGCCCGCCGTCGAGCAGGCCCGCGACCGCCCGCGCCAGAGGCTGCGAAATAGCGGCATGGCCCTCGACGACATTGGTCAGGCGCGCCAGCACCATGCCCCGCGCCACCCGTTCCGGCAGCGGCTCGCCGAACGAGGTCATGGGCGCGATCGGCGGAAACCGAGCGTGCTCCTTGCGCTGCTCCGGCGTGTAGCGCAGATGGGCCATCTGCCCGTAGCCCGAAGTGACGCCGTAAACCACCAAGTCCGGGTCGGCCTCCAGCAGAGTCAGGAAGGCCCGCCGCGAGCGCTCGATCACCTCCAGGGCGCGCTCGTGCAGACGCACCGACTCGCCCTGCCAGGCGACCCGGCGGAACGCCTCCAGGGTGATATCCCGGCGGGTTTCGAGAACCACGGTCATGGCATGCCCTTTCGCGACGCGGCGCCGATCCAAGTGTCGGCCTTCGCGTATAGAGCGGTTTTAGGCGACCGCTTCAAGTCTCCGGGGAGTCTTCACCTTCGCCGGGATCTTTGTCTGGGTCGCCGTCATCGTCTTTATCGTCGGAGCGCAAGCGCGCTGCCGGGAAAGTCGCGCGCACGGTGGTCCCCTCGCCCGGCCTGCTTTCGATCGTCAGACTGCCGCCGTGCAGCTCGACCAGGTGCTTGCTGAGCGGCAGGCCAAGGCCGGTGCCTTCCTGATCGCGCGCGATGTCGCTCTCGGCTTGGCCGAAGGGCGTGAGGGCCTGTTCCAGGTCCTCCGCCGACATGCCGACGCCGCTGTCGGCGACCGTCAGGACAAGCTCGCCGCCGGGTGCCAGCTCCGCCCCGATCGTCACCCGGCCGTCCTTCGGCGTGAATTTGACCGCGTTGGTCAGCAGGTTGAGCAAGACCTGCTTCAAGGCGCGCCCGTCGGCATGGAGCCGCGGCAGCTCAGGTGCCACTTCGCGCACCAGTTCGACCCCGGCCTTGTCGGCGCGCTGCTCGACCAGGCGCAGGGCCGCCTCGATGGTGTCGGTCACCGTCACGGTCGTCTCGTGCAGCTCGAACTTGCCAGCCTCGATCTTGGAGAGATCCAGGATGTCGTTGATGAGGCTCAAGAGATGGTGGCCGCTGTCGTGAATGTCCGTGGCATAGTCCTGGTAGTGAGGGTCGCCGATCGGGCCGAACATCTCGTTCTGCATGACCTCGGAGAAGCCGATGATGGCGTTCAGGGGGGTGCGCAGCTCGTGGCTGACGCCGGCCAGGAAGTCCGACTTGGCGCGCGAGGCGACCTCGGCCTCGTCCTTGGCGGCGCGCAGCGCCAGTTCGGCCTCATAGGCCTCGCTCACGTCCTCGTAGGTGGCGATCGAGCCGCCGCTGGCGAGCGGCTGATGGAAGATGTCGATCACGCGCCCGTCGGACAGGATCTCGCGCCAGCGGCTGGCTTCCGTCTTGGCGGCGATGGCCATACGCTCGCCGACGAGCCGGGCCGTCTCCGCCTCGTCGAGGCCCTGCCGCCGGGCGCTGGCCTCCATGATGGTCTGCAGCGCAACCCCCGGCCGGCCGAGCTCGGCCTGCAGGCCGTAGAGCTCGAGGAAGTGCTGGTTGCAGATGATGAGGCAGTGATCCACGTCGAACATGGCGAGGCCCTGGGACATGTTGGCCAGGGCCGCGTCCAGCAGCAGGTTGTTGTCGCGCAGGTCCTCGCCGATCTCCCTGAGTTCGCTTTCGCGCTGGCGCGTGTCGGTGATGTCGGCGCTGACCACCACCAGGCCGCCGTCCGCGGTCTTGCGCTCGGCCAGGCGTACCCAGCGGCCGCCCTTGAGCCGTAGCTCCACCGGGCCGGCCGGGTCGCGAAACCGGGCGAGCCGTTCGGCGACCCAGGCCGCCTCGCGGCCGATAGCGTCCAGGATGCCGCCGCCCGCCGCCGCGCGCTGGAGCAGGAGCTCGTAAGGCGCCCCCGGCGCAGCCTCGGCCACGGCACCGGGAATGAGCCGAGCGTAGTCGGCGTTGCAGAAAGCGAGCCGGCCTTGCCCGTCGAACAGGGCGAATCCGCCGGAGATCAGCCCGATCGACTGGCGCAGCCGCCCTTCCGCGGCGGCCCGCTTGGCCTCGGCGCGTTGGTGGCGCACCACGAACACCAGGATGACCAGGACCAGCAGGCTGCCGAAGGCGAGCACCGAGGCCAGCATGTCCCGCAGGCCGGCGAGCTTGCCGGCCTCCGCCTCGAGCCGGCTCACGGCTTCGTCGCCGGAGCGGCCCTGCAGGGCATCGAACTGCCGCTGGCTGTCGGCCAGGCGCACGATGGCGAGCGCCGCCACCTCCGGCGAGTCCGGCGCTCGGCCGTGCAGCCCGCGGTCGAGCCAGCGGCCGATGTCGCCCAAGGCCGGCTGCACGGCCGCGAGCATGGCGGCGGTGCTCGCCAGGACGGTCTCCTCATAGGCGTCGCGCAGGACCCGCAGCCGCCGATCCGCCGTGTCGAGGCTGCGGCGCGCGGCTGCCAGACTGTCCTCCGAGGGGACGGCACGCAGGTCCTCGACCGCCCGCATGAGGCCGTTGATGTCCTGGTTCAGGCCGGCGACGTCGCGCTGCTGCTGCAGCAC
>CALJXB010000394.1 GCA_937974415.1 uncultured Kiloniellales bacterium | reverse complement strand
GCCCAGGAAGGCCTCGCCGGGCCCGGCCTCCCGGTAGGCGTCGGCCGCCAGGCCCTCCTCGTCGATGGCGAGGCCGCCCAGCATGCGCAGCATCATGCCGCAGTGATCCAGGTCCATGACGAACTTCTCGTAGCCGATGGTGAGACCCCCTTCGAGCCAGCCGGCGGCCTGCAGGACGAAGTTCGAGCCGGCCAGGATGCCCGCCATCATGCCGTCGGCGGACTCTTGCATGGCCTGGCCGTCCGCCGCCTTCGACGCGGTGAGGTGGCCGCCGCAGCGCAAGGGGAGGCCGAGCCGGCGGCACAGCTGGGCGATGGCGAAGGTGGACAGATTCGCCTCGGGCGTGCCGAAGGTGGGGGCGCCGGTCTTGAGGTTCATGGTGGTCAGGAAATTGCCGTAGACCATGGGCGCGCCCTTGCGCACCAACTGGCTGAGCGCGATTCCCACCATGGCCTCGGCATGGGCCTGGGCCAAAAGCGCCGGTTGCGTCACCGGCCCCATGGCACCGCCGAGGATGAAGGGCGAGACGACGACACTCTGGTTCGCCCGGGCATAGGCCTTGAGGGCGCCGGACATGACGTCGTCGTAGACCAGGGGCGAGTTCACGTTGACGTTGCCCTGGATCACGCAGTGATCTTCCAGATAGGCCTCGCCAAAGGCCAGACGCGCCATGGCGATGGAGTCCTCGGCGCGCTCCGGCGCCGTCACCGAGCCCATGAAAGGCTTGGTGGAATAGCGCAGGTGGGCATAGACCATGTCGAGGTGGCGCTTGTTCACGGGCAGGTCGACGGGCTCGCAAATCGTGCCACCGGAATGGTGCAGCCAGGGCGAGAGGTATGTGAGCTTCACGAAGTTGCGGAAGTCCTCGATGGCAGCATACCGCCGGCCGCGTTCCAGGTCGGTGACGAAGGGCGGGCCATAGGCGGGCAGCAGCACGACGTGATCGCCGCCGACCGTGATCGACGAGCCCGGCTCGCGGCCCTCCATGCGGAAAGTTCTGGGCGCGGTCGAACAGAGCGCCCGGACGAGCCCGGCATCGAAGCGCACCCGGGTGCCCGTAACCGTCGCCCCGGCCGCCTTGAACAGCGCGAGCGCCTCCTCGTCGCCGCGGAACTCGATGCCGATTTCCTTGAGGATCCACTCTGCATGAGCCTCGAGGCGCGCCAGCGCCTCCTCGTCCAAAAGCTCGTAGGTCGGGATCTTGCGGGTGATCGCGGCCGCGGATTTCGGCAAACCACGCGCCGGGCGACTCGCCACACGGGCGGAATGCCCGCCGCTGCGCCGACGGCGGGCGGCGGCAGGGGCGGTTCGGAGTCCGACCTGCGAGTCAGCCAAGGGGACGCTCCAAGATCAAAAATTTTGCTCAAACCGCGGGGGCCGACGCGGTCCGGCAACAACGCGCTCTAACGACCGCCACCACACCTTACAAGACTACGATCCCGGATCCGGATCAAACCAAATGATTTGCACTCATCGTTCAATTTTCTTAAACACAGAGACATGCGCTTCAGATCTTACGACGGCCTGCGCCTGTTCGATGTGGTGGCCCGCCATCTCAGCTTCACGGCGGCCGCGGCAGAACTGAACCTCACCAAGGGCGCCGTAAGTTACCAAATCAGCCGATTGGAAACGGACCTCGGGTTCGCGGTCTTCGATCGCGGGCCTCGCGGCGTCGCCCTGACCGAGAAGGGAGAGCGGCTTCGGCAAGCCTCCCAGGCGGCCTTCCGAGACCTCGACCGGGAAATCGCCGAGCTCCGGGACGAGGGCCACGGGCGCATCACCATCGCCATGGCGACCTACTTCGCCTCGCGCTGGCTATCGCCCCGGCTCATGACCTTCATCTCGAGCCACCCGCAGGTTGCGCTGCGCGTGCAGCCCTTGATCAACCTCATCGATCTCACGGCGCATGACATCGACATGGCCATTCGCTGGGGCAAAGGCGACTGGAGCGACCTGGAGATCGAGCCGCTGCTGCCCTGCCCCGCGTTTCCCACGGCCGGGGCGGCGGTCGCCGCGCGCGTCGCAGAGGACGGCCTGGAAGCGGTGCTGCCGGACCTGCCCTTGCTGCACGACCGCGACGGCAGCGAGGCCTGGCGAGATTGGCATCGGGCGGCCGGACTGGCCTATCGGCCCAGACGAGACGGCCTCGTCGTCCCCGACCCCAACGTGCGGGTCCAGGCGGTGATCGACGGCCAGGGTGTCGCCTTGTACGACCGGCTGGTGGCCGACGAAGTGACGGCGGGACGCATGTTTCAGATCTCGGCGGTCGAGCTGAGCGACTACGGCTACTATCTGGCCTATCCAAAGGGTGCGCTCAGCAACCCGAGCCTGAAGGCCTTTCGCGACTGGATCGTCGCTGAGGCCCTCGGATGAAGGGGCCTCAGATGAAAGGGTCGTGGGACCACTGCAGGAGCGCCTGGCGCTGCCTGCGGCGGCAGAAGATGTCGCCCGGCTCGCAGTTCGCTCGGATTTGGCCGGCATGGCGGGCAAAGCCGCGCCAGCGCTTCATCTGGTGCAAATCGACGCCCTCCAGCCGCCGGCCCAGGTAATAGCGGCAATACCACTGAAACCAGCCCCTGGGGTCGGGGCCGACGATCCAGCCTTTCTCCCGCCAATAGGCGAGCGGCTGGCGGCTCTTGATGCCGAAATAGTTGAGCTTGGGATCCGGCCGGTCGGCGATGCGGGCCTCGCGAAACCAGTCGGCGGGAAACTCGTCCCGGCAGTCGTTGCAGTATTTGCCCTCGAAAACACCCATGGCCAGCATCTCCTTCGGGGAGAAGTGCGGCGCGAAGCCCGGCAGAAAGCCCTCGCCCATGGGCGCGACGATCTCGTAGCGGTAATCGCGCTGCATGCGGTCGTTCACGACGATGAAGTCACCGATGTGGACCATGATCCCCCACCGTTCACCTTGCCAGAGGCGATTGGGCCATGGTCCAGATCTCGACCGGTCGCGAGCGCCCGCGGATCTCGAATGCGCCATAGGGCTCGAGCCGCAACAGCAGCGCGTCCCTCTTGTCTCCCGCCGTTTCACCCTTGACCGCATCGACCAGCGGCTGGCCGACGACCAGGTCGCAACCGACGCTTCGGGTCGCCTGCTGCAGGCGGCTCGCGGTGTTCACCGTGTCGCCGATCACGGTGAACTCCACGTAATCCTCGGTCCCCACGTCGCCGAGCACGACCGGGCCGTAGTTCAATCCGATTCCGATACGGATCGGCGAGAGCCCTTTCTTGGCTCTCTCCCGGTTCCAGAGGTCCGCCTCCGCAAGCAAGTCGTAGGAACAGGACAGCGCGTTGGTGGCAACCGCGCCGTCGGACTGGGGGAATCCGAAGATCGCCAGAACCGCATCGCCGATATAGCCCTCGATCGAGCCCTGCCACTTGAAAACGACCTTTTCCATCCAGCTATGAATGTCGCGCAGGAGTTCCATCACCTGCTCCGGCTCGAGGCTTTCCGAGAGCGCTGTGAAGCCGACGACATCGGCGAACAGGACGGCCAGGTCTTGCCGGCGCACCGGGCCGAGTGGCTCGTCCTTCGCCGCCAAGGTTTCCACGAGCTTGGGCGAGAAATAGCGGGCCAGATTGGCCCGCGCCCGATCGGCGCGGCTCCGGGCGTCCTGGGCTTCCTGGAGGCGCCGCTCGGCCTCGACCCGGGCCGACACATCGCGCTGGATTGCAACGTACTGGATGGTCTCGCCGCGCTCGTTCCTCAGCGGAACGATGGACCACTCCATCCAGAATTCCGAACCGTCCTTCCGGTAATTGATCGTCTGGCCTTCCCAGATCGCCCCAGAATGGAGCTTTTCTCTGAGGTCCGCGAAAACCCGAAGATCCGTCTTCGGCCCCTGCAGGATCCGGGGCGACCGGCCGAGCACCTCCGCCCGAGACCAGCCGGTCATGGTCTCGAAGGCTCGGTTCACGTAGACGATCGACGGACCCGGGGCGTCGAGATCGCTGGTCGTGACCAAGATGCTCTCGGCCGCGGCCTCGAGGAGGGCCGCGGCGTCGAGGTCGGACGTGTCGTCGCAGACGGGCATAGAGGCCACCTAGGTCCCCGGTTTCGGATCGGCATGGCCGGACGAAGGATATCCCCCGTTGCATACATTCCCGGCAGGCCGCCGATCAAGCTCCCCTTCGCACTCTCCGGGCGAGGTCGCACGCCCAATCGTTCGCTTTCTGTTCGCAAGAGGCGCCCGCTCGTGGTATCCTCCCGGCCACGGATAATTGAGGAGGCCGCCCATGGCGTCGGACCAACCGCAGCATGACCGCTCAATCGATTACATTGAATTCGCCGTCGCCGACATCGCCCGCTCCAAGGCCTTCTATGGCGAGGCCTTCGGCTGGAGCTTCACGGACTACGGGCCGGACTACTGCGAGTTTACCGACGGCCACATGAAGGGCGGATTCGACGCCCGCGGGACCGTCAGGACGGGCGGTCCGCTGGTGGTGCTTTACGGCTCCGACCTGGCGGAGATCATGGGTCGGGTCCAGGCCGCCGGGGGCACCATCGTGAAGCCGGTGTTCGAATTTCCCGGCGGCCACCGCTTTCATTTCAGCGACCCCGATGGCTACGAACTGGCCGTGTGGACGGAAACTTAGCGACAACGCAAGCCATCCCGGGCCGTTGCGTGCCATGCAATGGATGATGATTAGCGAGACTCGCTCTTAGCAGCAATGACGGCAGGATCCCTGAAGACGGTCCACAGAGTGACGGGCAGGCCTGCAAAGGCGGCCCGATAGCGCTCGGCGTCGTATGGTGTCACTTGCCGGACGTAGATGTGCCGTATCCGGCCCGGATGGCGCCGGGCAAGCGCGCCATAGATCTCCGGGTCCTGCTCGCCGGAATCGCCGATGAGGATGAATTCGCGTTTCGGATAGGCCGCGAGAAGCCCTTCGATGACGGAAGGCTTGGTTGCCTGGGCGGACTTGAAGAGGTTGAAAAAGGATTCGTCCTTGAGCCGGAATGTCCGGAGGTGGAAAGAGCCGCGCGGAAAAGCCGAAGCTCGCATGAAATCCGTGAGCGCGGGAAAAAGCTGCCACGGCGAGGACGAAACATAGTGAAACACGGCCCCCGCCTCGGCGAGGCGCCGGTAGGCCGGTGCCATGCCGGGAACCGCCTCGAAGGGCTTCAGAAACGTGTTGGCGAGCAGCGCCCTTTTATCGGTCACCTGGCTGATCTTGATGGTGTCGTCGATGTCCGAGACGACCGATAGGCCCTCGCGTGCCACCAAGAGTGCCTCGCCCTGAAACACCCGATCGTCGCCCGCGGGGAGGACCGCGGCATAGCCAAGCCAAATGCTGGCCGAGTCTTCAGTGGCGGCTCGCCGCCGCAGGCGAACCTCGGCGTTGAGAAATCCATCAGCCTCGCTTGGTCCCAAGTCTTCACTGCCCTCCGACAGCGTTACCCGGAGACGCTTGCCACGTTCGTTGTCGACCA
>CALJXB010000393.1 GCA_937974415.1 uncultured Kiloniellales bacterium | reverse complement strand
TCGTCCCGGTCGACCGAGGTGATCACCACGTGGCGCAGGCCGAGCTTGCTCACCGCCTGGGCGACGTTGACCGGCTCGAAGGGATCGAGCGCCCCCGGCCGGCCGGTCGCCACATTGCAGAAGCTGCAGGCGCGGGTGCAGATCTCGCCCATGATCATCATGGTGGCGTGGCGCTGGGACCAGCACTCGCCGATGTTGGGGCAGGCCGCCTCCTCGCAGACGGTATGGAGGTTGTGCTCGCGCACCACCTGGCGGGTCTCGTGGTAGACCGGCGAACCCGGCGCCTTGACCCGGATCCACGGCGGCTTGCGCCGGATCGGCTTGTCCGGCTTGTGCGCCTTCTCCGGATGGCGCGGGCGGGCTTTGGTCTCACCGGTCATCGGAGCTCACAGCCTCAGAAGTGGATCGCCCGGCCATAGGCGTCGAGCACGGACTCGTGCATCATCTCAGACAGGGTCGGGTGGGGGAAGACCGTGTGCATAAGGTCCTCCTCGGTGGTCTCCAGGTTCATGGCGATAACGAAGCCCTGGATCAGCTCGGTGACCTCGGCGCCGACCATATGGGCGCCCAGGAGCTGGCCGGTCGTGGCGTCGAACACGGTCTTCACCAGGCCCTCGGGCTCGCCGAGCGCGATCGCCTTGCCGTTGCCGGCGAAGGGAAAGTGTCCGACCTTCACATCGTGCCCGGCCTCTATGGCCTTGCCTTCGGTGAGCCCGACACTAGCGATTTGGGGCTGGCAGTAGGTGCAGCCGGGAATTTTCAGCTTGTCGATGGGGTGAACGCCGGCGATCCCCGTGATCTTCTCGACGCAGACGACGCCCTCGTGCTCGGCCTTGTGGGCCAGCATGGGCGGGCCCGCCACGTCGCCGATGGCGTAGACGCCCGGCTCGTCGGTGCGCGAGAACTCGTCGGCCACGATGGTGCCGCGCTCGGCCTTCACTTTTGTAGTCTCCAAGCCCAGGTCCTCGACGTTGCCGACCACGCCGACGGCGGAGATCACCCGTTCGACGGAAATTTCGCTGGTCCCGCCCTTCTCGTCCTCGATGGTGGCGGTCACCGTGTCCGTGCCAGGCTTGAGGCCCGTTACCTTGGCGCGGGTCAGGATCTTCATGCCCATCTTCTCGAAGCGCTTGCGGGCGTGGGCCGCGATCTCCGCGTCCTCCACGGGGAGGATCTGGGGCAGCAGCTCGACCACCGTCACCTCGGAGCCGAGGGTGTGAAAGAAGCTGGCGAACTCGATGCCGATGGCCCCCGAGCCGACGACCAGCAGCGACTTGGGCATGACGTCGGGGACGAGGGCCTCCATGTAGGTCCAGACGAACTTGCCGTCGGGCTCGAGGCCCGGCAGGGTGCGCGCCCGCGCGCCGGTGGCGAGGATCACGTTGGGTGCGGTCAGGCTGGCGACCGCCTTGCCGTCGGCGGTCACCTCGACCTTGCCGGGGCCATTGAGGCGCCCGCGGCCGTCGAAGACCGTCACCTTGTTCTTCTTGAGCAGATGGCCGACGCCGGCGTTGAGCCGCCTGGAGACGCTGCGCGAGCGCTTCACGACGGCGGCCAAGTCGTAGGCGACCTTGTCGGCCGATAGCCCGAAGTCGGCCGCGTGGACCATGTTGTGATAAACCTCGGAGGTCCGCAGCAGCGCCTTGGTGGGGATGCAGCCCCAGTTGAGGCAGATGCCGCCCAGGTGCTTCTCTTCTACGACGGCCACCTTGCCGCCGATCTGGGCGCCGCGGATCGCCGTCACGTAGCCGCCCGGCCCGCCGCCGACGACGATCAAGTCGAAATTCGTTTCAGCCATGGCCTCGCCCCTAGAGCAGCATGGTGAGCGGCTCTTCAATGAGCCGCTTGAAGGCCGCCAGGAACTGCGCCCCCACCGCCCCGTCGACCACCCGGTGGTCGACCGAGAGGGTGCAGGACATGACGGTGGCGACCGCAAGCGCGCCGTCCTTCACTACCGGGCGCTGCTCGCCGGCCCCGACCGCCAGGATGCAGCCCTGCGGCGGGTTGATGATGGCGGCGAAGTCCTTGATGCCGAACATGCCTAGGTTGGAGATCGAGAAGCCGCCGCCCTGGTACTCCTCGGGCGTCAGCTTGCCGTCCCGGGCACGGCCGGCGAGATCCTTCATCTCGCCCGAGATAGCGGCCAGGCCCTTGGCCCCGGCGTCCTTGATGACCGGCGTGATGAGGCCGTTGGGCGTGGCGACAGCCACCGAAATGTCGGCCTTGTCGTAATAGAGGATGGCGCCGGCCTCGTCCCACGAGGCGTTGGCGTCGGGTACCTGCTTGAGCGCTAGGGCCACGGCGCGGATCACGAAGTCGTTCACCGAGAGCTTGTAGGCGCCGCTCTTTTCTCCGCTGGCGTTCAGCTCCTTGCGCAGGCCGAGCAAGGCGTCGAGCTCGCAGTCCACCGTGAGGTAAAAGTGCGGGACCGTCTGCTTGGCCTCGCTCAGGCGCCGGGCGATGGTCTTGCGCATGTTGTTGGCCGGCTCGAGCCGATAGGCCATGCCGAGCAGGTCGGCCATCTGCTGGGCGCCCGGGCCCGCCGGCGCAGGTGCCGGAGCAGCGGCCGGCGGAGGCGCGGCAGCCGCTGCAGGCGCGGCCTCGGCCAGGGGGGCGCCGGCGAGCGCTGCCTCGATGTCGCGCTTGACCACTCGGCCGTGGGGGCCGGTGCCGTTCACCCGGGCGATGTCCAGGCCCGCCTGGATGGCCATGCGTCGCGCCAAAGGGCTGGCGAAGACGCGCGCGCCGTCGACTCTGGCAGGTGCGGCCGGAGCGGTAGCGGGAGCCGGGGCGGCTGGCGCTGCCGGCGCGGGTTCGGGTGCCGACGCAGCGGCGGGGGCGGCCTCCGCCGGAGGCGCGGCTGGCGCTGCCACTACCGAGTCATCGATAGCGCTGGCGTCCTCGCCCTCTTCCAGCAGCACCGCAATCACCTGGTTGACCGGCACGCCCTCGGCGCCCTCGGCGACGAAGAGCTTGCCGACGGTGCCCTCGTCGATGGACTCGACCTCCATGGTCGCCTTGTCGGTCTCGATCTCGGCGATCACGTCGCCGGAGGTGATCGCGTCGCCTGCCTTCACGTGCCACTTGGCGAGCGTACCCTCGGTCATGGTCGGCGACAGGGCGGGCATCAGGATGTTGATCGGCATGGTGCGGCTCCCCCTCGTCAGCCCGCGTAGCAGACGTCTTTGGCCGCCTGGACGATGTCTGCGGCCTGGGGCAGCGCCAGCTGCTCCAGATTGGCGGCGTAGGGCATGGGCACGTCTAGGCCGGCGACCCTTTTTACCGGCGCGTCGAGCCAGTCGAAAGCCAGGTCCATCATGAGCGCCGCCAGTTCCGAGCCGATGCCGGAGAAGGCCCAGCCCTCCTCGGCGGTCACCAGCCGGTTGGTCTTCTTGACCGATGCGACAACGGTCTCGCTGTCGAGCGGGCGCAGGCTGCGCAGGTCGATCACCTCGGCGTCGATCCCATCGGCCGCCAGGGCCTCGGCCGCCTCCAAGGCCTTGCCGACCATGATCGAGAAGGCGGCGATGGTGACGTCCGCGCCAGGCCGCGCGATCCGCGCTTTGCCGATGGGCACCAGCCAGTCGTCCGTGTCCGGCACGTCGAAGCTTTGGCCGTAGAGGATTTCGTTCTCCAGGAAGACCACCGGATTGTGGTCGCGGATGGCCGATTTCAGGAGCCCCTTGGCGTCCGCCGCCGTGAACGGCGCCACCACCTTGAGGCCGGGGCAATGGGCGTACCAGCTGGCGTAACACTGGGAATGCTGGGCGCCAACCCGCGCCGCCGCGCCGTTGGCACCCCGGAACACGATGGGATTCTCGATCTGGCCGCCGGACATATAGAGGGTCTTGCTGGCCGAATTTATGATGTGGTCGATGGCCTGCATGGCGAAGTTGAAGGTCATGAACTCGACGATCGGCCTGAGGCCATGCATGGCCGCGCCGACGCCGATGCCCGTGAAGCCGTGCTCGGTGATCGGCGTGTCGATCACCCGCCGGGCGCCGAACTCGTCGAGCAGGCCCTGGCTCACCTTGTAGGCGCCCTGGTACTCGGCCACCTCCTCGCCCATGAGGAACACCCGGTCGTCGCGGCGCATCTCCTCGGCCATGGCGTCGCGCAGCGCTTCGCGCACAGTGAGCGTCACGGTGGCGCCGGTCCACTCCGGTTCGGCCTGGGGGGCTGTGGGGGCGGTCGCGGGCGCCGCGGCCGGAGCGGCGGCGGGCTCGGCCGGTGCGGGCGCCGCCGGCTGGGGCGCGGCGGGAGCGCCGCCTGCGCCGGCACCATCCAGCGCGCTGGCGTCTTCGCCGTCTTCCAACAGCAGTGCGATCACCTGGTTGACCGGCACGCCCTCGGCGCCCTCGGCGATCAGCGGGTGATCGATACGCCGATTACCGAACAGGGCTTTGCCGGAGTCGGGGTCGGCGCGGCCATGTCCGGGCTCAAGCCGATCGTCGAGTTCATGACCTTCAACTTCGCCATGCAGGCGATCGACCAAATCA
>CALJXB010000392.1 GCA_937974415.1 uncultured Kiloniellales bacterium | reverse complement strand
CGGCCATGAACTGCTGGTCCACTTTCCCATGGCGCCGCGCGACCCGCGCTACGATCCCGGCCCCAACGCGCTCCGTGCCGAGCTGAGCAAGGACGAGCTGGCGCGGCGCTTGGCCTGGGGCCTGTCGCGCTTCGAGGGCTTCGTCGGGGTCAACAATCATATGGGCAGCGGCTTCACCACCTCCATTCCCGGCATGGCTCAGGTCATGGTGGAACTCAAGGCGCGTGGCCTGCTCTATCTCGACTCGCTGACGGTTCCGGGCGCCGTCGGCGCGCCGCTCGCCGACCGCCTGGGCGTGCCCTTCGCCATTCGCGACGTCTTCATCGACAACGACCAGGACCGCGCCGCCATCCGCCGCCAGCTCCGGCAGCTCGAGCGGGTCGCCGAGCGCCGCGGCGCGGCCATCGGTATCGGCCATCCCCACGACTCGACCATCCAAGAGCTGGCCGTTTGGCTGCCCGAGGTGCAGAAGCGCGGCTTTACGCTGGTGCCGATCAGCGCCCTGGTGCGCACGCCGAAGGGCCTGGCGGTCACGCCCGGCGCCAGCAACTCCCCCGGCTGAAGAAAATCACACCGCCGCACCCGTCAATCCTGTCACCATGGCTTCATGGTCGGGATCGTCCGGCGATATCAGGCCGTGGCGCAGGAAGAAGGCGATGAAGGCCAGATTGGCGTCATAGAAAAATTCGCTGCCGGTCTCGATTTGAGTGAGAACCTCTCGGGCCGGCCAGAGGTAGAAAGCCTGCACCTCGCCGTCCTGATTGACCGGTTGGAAGTCGGCCGGCAGTTCCAGGTCGTACTGGTAGTCCAGGCCGAAGTCGATTCCTTGATCGCTCTGGTAGGCGAAGCGCACGTCGCCGACGGGCCTGGCCCGTTCGGCGAGGGTTGCAGGCACTCCGGCTTCTTCCCAGGCCTCCTTGATCATGACCTGCCAGGGCTCGGCGCCATGGGCCATGCCGCCGCCGACAAAGGCATCCTTCATGCCCGGGCCGGTCGCCTTGTCGGCGCTGCGCCGCGCCACCCAGAGCTGCAGCTCTGAGCCGGATCCAACATGGCCCATGATGTGCACCCCGAAAGAGCGTAGGCCGAAGCGCGCCGAGGCGGCCCGTTCGATGGCGAAGAGGGCGGGCGCGTCGAAGGCGGCGCAGACCGGATAGAGCTCGTCCCGCCAGCCGGTGACGAGGCCGCCGTCCGCCAAGCGCCGAACCACGGGGGCGACTGCGGCACTGCGGCTTTCGAAGTCCGCCAAGGAGGGCGCCAAGGCGACGCGCGCCTCCGAGAGCACAAAGACCTCCGGGAAGGCCCTCAGGTGCGGCGCGAAACCGCGCTTCACCCAGCCGACCCGCTCGCCGGCCACCTCGAAGGGCAGGCAGTCTCTCAGATCGTGGGCGTTGCATTCGCGGATGCGGTCCAGCAGGGACATTGCACTACAGCACCGGTCACTTCTTTTGCGCGAACCGCAGGGCCTCCTCGGCCGCCCGCAGGAGCGCCCGGGCCTTGTTGCAGCTCTCTTGATACTCGGATTCGGGATCGCTGTCGGCGACCACCCCGCCGCCGGCCTGGACATACATAACGCCGTTGGTGACCACCGCGGTCCTGAGCGCAATGGCCGTGTCCATTGCGCCATTGGCGCCGAAATAGCCGACCGCCCCGGCGTAGATGCCGCGCCGCTCCGGCTCCAGCTCCTCGATGATCTCCATGGCGCGGACCTTGGGGGCGCCCGAGACGGTGCCGGCGGGAAAGCCGGCGATGAGGGCTTGCATGGCGTCGAAGCGGGGGTCGATCTTACCGACCACGTTGGAGACGATGTGCATGACGTGGCTGTAGAGCTCGATCACGTTGCGCTCGGTGACCTCGACGCTACCGACCTCGGCCACCCGCCCGACATCGTTGCGCCCCAGGTCGAGCAGCATGAGGTGTTCGGCCAGTTCCTTGGGGTCGCTGAGCAGGTCTTCGGCCAGGCTTGCGTCTTCCTCGGCGGTGGCGCCGCGCGGCCGGGTCCCGGCGATCGGCCGGATGGTGACCTGATCGTCGCGCAGGCGTACCAGGATCTCCGGGCTCGAGCCGACCACCGCGTAATCCCCGAAGTCGAGATGGAACAGGAAGGGCGAGGGGTTGAGGCGCCTGAGCGCCCGATAGAGCGCCAGCGGCGGCAGGCTGAAGGGCACGGCGAAGCGCTGGGACAGGACGACCTGGAAGATGTCGCCCGCGTAGATGTACTCCTTGCCCCGTTTCACCATGTCGTGGAACTGCTCGCGGGACATGTTGGACCGGGGCTCCGGCATTTCGCCGCGACTGCGTAAGGGTTCGCGGCGATAGGGCAGGGAGCGTTCGAAATCGGCGACCGCGTCGGCCAGCCTTTCGGAGGCCTGCTGGTAGGCCGCTTCGGCGCTGATGCCATCGCTCGGCCAGACCGGCGTCACGATGGTCACCAGATCCTCGACCCGGTCGAACACGGCGACCAGTGTGGGGCGGAAGAAGACGGCATCCGGCAGTCCCAGCACGTCCGGATTCCCGCTGGGCAGCCGCTCCATGAGGCGCACCATGTCGTAGCCCATGTAGCCGATCAGGCAGGACGCCATGGGCGGCAGATTGTCCGGCAGGTCGATCTGCGATTCCTGGACGAGGGCGCGCAGGCTCTCCAGCGCCTCGCCCTCGAGCGGCTCGAAACGGCCGGCTTCGGCGCGCGCCTGGCGATTGATCTCGGCCCGGCTGCCGAAGCAGCGCCAGACCAGATCCGGCTTGAGGGTGATGAAGGAGTAGCGCCCGATCGTGGCGCCGCCCTCGACCGATTCGAACAGCGCGCTATAGGGCCGCCCTTCGGCCAGCTTGAGATAGGCCGAGACCGGCGTTTCCAGGTCCGCGACGAGCGAGGTGCTGAGGACTTGCGGTTCTCCGGTCTTGTAGCGAGCCGCAAAGTCGTCGAAGGCGGGCTCGAGACCCATGGATCAATAGGCCGCAAGGATGGCGTCGATGGCGCCTTGGTTGACGGTGACGCCGAGGTCGCGATGAAGCTCTTGGGTAAAGGCCGCCAAGGCGTCGTTCCTGAGGCTCTCGGCGAGACCCTCGGCGAGGATATCGACCGCCTGGGCGTTGGCAGCCGGGTCGCCGGGCTGGACTTCCGCCAACGTCAGGATGACCCAGCCGTCGGGAACCTCGGCCACCGCGACCTCGCCATCGGCCAAGCCGAACAACTTGGCCGTCAGGTCCGGGGAGGCGGCGGCTTGCGGGTCCGAGCCGAAGCGGTTGATCGGCTCGGTGCGGCCAAGGCTCAAGCCCTCCGCGCTTGCGAGTTCGGCCATGTCGCCGTCCAGTCGCAGTTGGTCGGCCAGGGCCTCGGCCTGGATCAGGGCGTGCTGGCGCGCTTCCTCGCGGCGCCAGAGGCCCAGGACCTCGGCGCGTACTTCGTCGAGCGAACGGATCGCCGGCGGCGTCACCTGGTCGACCCGGAAGACGTAGTAGTCGGAATCCGCAGTCTCGTTCAGCAGGCTGGTCTCGCCGACCTCGGCCGAAAACACGTCGGACAGGAAGTCATCGGATTGCGCCAGGTCGGACTCCTCTCCCGCGGCGGTCGCGCCGCTGCGCTGGAGGTCCCGCAGGCTGGTCACTGCAAGGCCGAGACTGTTCGCCGCCTCTTCCAGTTCGGCGCCGGCGCCCAATTCGTCATCCAGCTGATTGGCCAGCGAGATCAGGCTGTCGACCGCATAGCGCGCGGCGATCTCTTCTCGCAAGGCCTCGCGCTGGTCTTCGAAGAGCGGTTCGTAGGGCGGCAGGATCTCGGTCACCCGCACGACATGCCAGCCGAAGAGGCTTTCGATGGGATCCGTCACTTGGCCGCTCTCCAGCGCGAAGGCCGCCGCCGCCAGGTCGGCCATTTGGCCGGCCAGCTCGTCGCGGGTGAGCTCCGCCAGCACCACGGGCGTGCGCTCTTGGGCCTCGGCCGCCGCCTTGAACTCCCAGCCCTCGCCGAGCGCAGCCTTGAAGGCCGCAGCCTCGTCCTGCGACTC
>CALJXB010000391.1 GCA_937974415.1 uncultured Kiloniellales bacterium | reverse complement strand
AAGTCGTAGGCCGGCAGCGACAGGGGCGGGCTCAGGCCCAGCAGGTGCTTGCATTGGGACTGGGCGTCCTCGAAGTGGCGGAACAGAATCTCAGTCGCCGCCTGCTCGAAGTTGTAGGCCGAGAACTCCCGCTCCGCCTGGAGGAAGACGTCGCCGTAGGTCTTGCCGCCGTCCTCGCCCGCAACGCCGTCCCAGTCCAGGTCGAAGACGTTCTCGACCCCCTGCACGTACATGGCGAGGCGCTCCAGCCCGTAGGTCAGCTCCATGGAGACCGGATCGCAATCGAGACCGCCCACTTGCTGGAAGTAAGTGAACTGGGTCACCTCCATGCCGTCGCACCAGACCTCCCCGCCGAGCCCCCAGGCGCCGAGGGTCGGGCTTTCCCAGTCGTCCTCGACGAAACGGATGTCGTGGGCCAGGGGATCGATGCCGATCGCCTCCAGGGAGCCTAGGTAGAGCGCCTGGCTGTTGCTCGGCGAGGGCTTCATCAGCACCTGGAACTGGTAGTAGTGCTGCAGCCGGTTCGGGTTGTCGCCGTAGCGCCCGTCGGTCGGCCGCCGCGAGGGCTGCACGAAGGCGCAATTCCAGGTCTCGGGGCCGAGCGCCCGCAAGGTGGTCGCCGGGTGGAAGGTGCCGGCGCCCACTTCCATGTCGTAGGGCTGCAGCAGCACGCAGCCCCGGCCGGCCCAATAGGCCTGCAGCTTAAATATCACGCGCTGAAAGCAGGTCTCCGGATCGGCGCGCAACTTGTGGCCGCTTCCGGCGACGGTCTCGGGCGAGGGCATGGGGCGTCTGGGGTATGTTGCACTGCAATGAACGGGGGCGAACCTTATCCCCCGCACCCGGCCGAATCAAGCGGGCCAGACCGTACCGGCCTCGGCCAATGTCGGAATGCCGCGCCGATCCCGCGCGGGGCCACGCGGATGGGCCTTGGCCGGCCTACCCCGCTTATACCCGGGCGCGCAGACGCATCTTGATCGGCCCTTCGGCGCGGCCGTTGATCATCTGCTGCAGGTAGGGGTTGTCCGCCGTTTCGATGTCGCCGGTCGGGCCGGCCCAAAGGATGCGGCCCTCGTGGATCATGAAGAGGTGGTCGTAGTGGCGACGGGCCGACTCCATGTCGCTGGTGATGCAGAACGCCGTGGCGCCCAGCTTGTCCACGGCGTTGCGGACCATGGCGTTGATCAGGTTGGTGGTGATGGGGTCGAGCCCGGCGGTCGGCTCGTCGAGCAGCAGCAACTCCGGATCGCTGGCGATCGCCCGGGCGATGCCGACGCGCTTTTGCATGCCGCCGGAGAGGTCGACGGGAAAGAGGTCGGCGGTGTCAGGGGTCAGGTTGACCATGGCGAGCTTCTCGATCGCCACCCGCTTGGCCTGATCGCGGCCCATGCGCTGACGGTTGATCAGCTTGAAGGCGATGTTCTCCCAGACCGGCAGGCTGTCGAACAGGCCGCCCTGCTGGAACAGCATGCCGAGGGTCTCCACCAGCGCCGTCCGCTCGCGCCCCCTGAGATCGGTCATGACCCGCTCGCCGACTGCGATGGTGCCGCTGTCCGGCGGGTAGAGCCCGGCCAGGCACTTCATCAGAACCGATTTGCCCGAGGCGGCCGGGCCGATCAGCACGGAGTTCTTGCCTGCCGGTATGGCCAGGTCGACGTCGTGCAGCACCTGGTTGTCGCCGAAAGCCATGGTGAGGCCGGAGACGCGAACCTTTATGTCCTGGCCGGCGTTTTCTTGGGTCGGGGTCATGACGGTGGGCCGCGCTTCAATAGGGACAGTCGTCGCGACCGCACGAGGTGGCGCCGCGGGCCGCGACGTAGGCGCCGCACTTGGGGCAGGGGACGAGATCCTCGGTCTCGCCAGCGCTTGCGGCGTCGCCTCTGCCCTTGCCGCCGACCCAATCGCGCAACTGGTCGCCCAAATTGCCGGTCTTGCCGCGCTTTGCGCCGCCGCCCGGCTTCACACTGCCTTTGGCCTCGGCATCGCGCGCCTGCTGCAGCCGGCCGACGAACTTGAAGGCATACCACACCGCCCCGATGACTGCGGCGAGGACGAGCAGCTTCTGGATCGAGAATCCGAGCATCCGGAGGTTCTAAAGCATTTCGGCTGGACCGAGCAATACCGGGCGGCGCTAGAGCCCGTAACGCGACCAGAGGGCCCGTTCCTCGGCGGCTTCGACCAGCGCGTGGGCGGAGGCCGCCAGGTCGGGGGCCGCCATGGCGCCCGCGCCGAAGCCCAACGGCAGGCGCAGCCGGCGCGGCCCGTCGATCACCCGCAAGCGCACCTTGTCGCCGAAGCGCGCCCGCATGATCTGACGCAGCTCGCCGAGGCCGTCGACGAGGCCCAGCTCGAGCGCCTGCCGGCCGGTCCAGAACTCGCCGCTGAAGAGGTCCGTCTCCTTGCCCTTGAGGCGGTCGCCCCGGCGCGCGCGGACGTAGTCCTTGAAGCCGTCGTGAATGTCGCCCTGGATCGATTTCAGGCGTTCGACGTCCTCCGGGACCTCGGCCCGGAAGGGATCGAGCATGGACTTGCGCTCGCCCGCCGTGTGGATTCGCCGCTCGACGCCGATGCGGCTCAACAGCTCGGGAAAGCCGAAGCCGGCCGAGATCACCCCGATCGAGCCGACGATCGAGGACTCGTGGGCATAGATCTCGTCGGCGGCGCAGGCGAGCCAATAGCCGCCGGACGCCGCTACGTCTTCGGCGAAGGCGATGACCGGCACCTCCTTCTCCTCGGCCAGGGCGCGTATGCGGTCGCCGATCAGGGCCGACTGAACCGGCGAGCCGCCCGGCGAGTTGATGGCGAGGGCCACCGCGCCGAGGCGCGGCGTCTTGAAGGCGCGCTCGATCAACTGGGCCTGAGACGCCAGGTTCAGCCCTCGCCGAAACCGGCCGAGGCCGCCGATGACGCCGGCGAGCCGGAGCACGTTGACCACCGGCGGCGGCTCCTTGAAGCGGCGCAGCGGCAGATGGCGAAGGAGTGAGTAACGGTCCATGACCGGGCAATGTAGGAACTCGCCGGCGGCTTGCCAACGGTTGAACGGCGAAGAGGCCTCCTGCCGTCCGCTTAGAGGGCGAGGCCGCGGCCCCCGCGCAATACGTCCTCCGCCTCGGGCGTGAAGCGGCCGTCGGGTGTGTGCAGAACCAGGCCGGCCGCCAGGGTGAGCGGCGCGCGGCTGCCCTTGCGGGCGCGCACCAGCACTCGCCGCGCCGCCGCGCCCGGCTTCGGCCAGAGCGGGAAGACGACGATGCCGCCGGCCCGTCCGCGGAGGGCGGTCAGCAGATCGTCCAGCCGGTCGGCGCGGTGGACGAAGGTGACGGCCCCTTTGGGTCTGGCATGGGCCAGCGCGGCCGTGACCCAGTCCTGCAGGCTCGTGGCGTCTTCGCGGGTCGCCCGGGCCTTGCCGGGCTCCGGCGCCGCGGCCGTGTCGGCCCGCTGATGGGGCGGGTTGCACAGCACCTCGTCGAAGCCGCCAGGGTCGGAGCCGGAGGCGGAGCGGGCGCCGGCCAAGACGTCGCGGTCGGCGATGTCGCCCTCGACCACCCGGAAGCTCTCGGCCCGGCCATTGAGGGTCGCGTTATCCCGCGCCAGGGCGGCGAGCCGGGGCTGCACCTCGAGGCCGGTTACCTCAGTCTCGGGCAAACGGGCCAAGAGGCACAGCGCAGCGGCGCCGACGCCGCAGCCGAGGTCGAGCGCGGATACGGGCGCGCCACCGTCCTTGCCATGGACCCGCGGCACCGCCGCGGCAAGGAACACCGGATCGATCGCCGCGCGATAGCCCTCGGCCGGCTGGCGCAAGCGGACCCGGCCGTTCAGCAGCCGGTCCTCGGTCACTGCGGGAGCGTCCGGGGCGGCCCCGGGGGCGGTCTCTGGTGCGGTCACTCCGGCAGCTCCTCGCCGGCCTCGGTAAGAATGCGGCGGGCGCGCTGGTAGTCGTCGTCCACCACGGCGAGTCGGCGCGGGATGGCGAGCGCCGAGCCCTCGAGCACGCTGGTGTGGCTGTCGAGGATGAGCGCTTCGATCCCGGCATCGGACAGGAGCGCCGTCAGCCAGCTCAGCTTCACCATGTCGTTCGTCCTGAGCAGTTCCTTCATTTCCGCCCTCTCATCCCCAAGGTCCGGCCCCTCCACGGCGGGCCTTCGTGCGATCATGGCCTTGACGCCGTCCCGCGGCTCCCTATGCTGCCAAGCCTCGGCCCATTTTTCCAAGCCAAAACAGGATTTTGGCGCTATAGTCGGCTAAATGTGGGGCCTGAAACGGGGCCGGCTCGGAGGTTGAGGGGGGCGGATACTTGGCAATCGCCGACGTCCAACAGGTGTCGGATCGCGCGCTGCCCAATGGGCTCGCGCAATTGACTGCGCTCACCCGCGAGGATCTGCAGGCGGTCAACACCATTATCCTCGAGCGCATGCAATCCGAGGTGGCGCTGATCCCGCAGCTGGCCGGTCACGTGATCGCCGCCGGCGGCAAGCGCCTGCGTCCCATGCTGACCTTGGCGTCGGCCCGGCTCTGCGGCTACCAGGGCCGTCGGCACATGGCATTGGCCGCCTGTGTCGAATTCATCCACACGGCGACCCTGCTGCACGACGACGTGGTCGACGATAGCGACCTACGGCGCGGCCTGGAGACGGCCAATTCGCTGTGGGGCAACAAGCCGAGCGTGCTGGTCGGCGACTTCCTGTTCAGCCGGGCCTTTCAGGTGATGGTCCGGGACGGCTCGCTGGAGGTCCTGAAGATCTTGTCCGACGCCTCGGCCGTGATGGCCCAGGGCGAGGTGGCGCAGCTCATTACCGCCAACGACATGGAGACCACCGAAGCGGACTACGTGGGGGTCATCAGCGAGAAGACGGCGCCCCTGTTCGAGGCGGCCTGCCGCATCGGCGCGGTGGTCGGCGAACGGCCCGCCGCTGAGCAGGAGGCGCTCGGCCGCTACGGCCGCAATTTCGGCATTGCCTTTCAGTTGGTCGACGACGTGCTGGATTACTCCGCCCGCCAGGTGGACCTCGGCAAGACCATCGGCGACGACTTCCGCGAGGGCAAGATCACCCTGCCGGTGGTCTTCGCCTTCGCCCGCGGCAGCGAGGCGGAGCGCCGGTTCTGGCGCCGTTGTCTGGAGGACCTGGAGCAAGGCGACGCGGATCTTAATCGCGCGCTCGATTTGATGGAGCGGCATGCCGCGCTGGACGACAGCCTGGAGCGGGCCCGCACTTACGGGAACGAGGCGATCAATGCCCTGGCGGTGTTCGAGGACAGCCCCTATCGCCGGGCTATGATCGAGGTGGTCGAGTTCTGTATCGAACGGGCCTACTAGGCGCCGAGCGGCGCACGCTCTCTGTCCGATGCGCGGCGCAGGGGGCGCTCGTAAAGCATTCGTTAACCATGATGAATCCATGATCTTGGGCATCCTCTGGGCCACAAGTCGGGCGGGGCGACACCGCAGTGAGCGCGTCCAGCATACCTTTCCTCATCAAGGGGCCGTCCTTTGCCACTGGCATGGCCGGGGAGGCGGAGATCGACGCGTTCCGCGCCGCCTTGTCCAACGACGATGCGGTCATGTTCTTCGACTACTGGCTGGCGAGGTGCACCGAGGCCGGCATCCCCGCTAAGGCCGACATCGACCCGATCGAGCTCCCGCGGTTGCTGCGCGCCATCTACATCGAAGAGTGGGACCGGGACAGCCGGCAAAGCCGGATCAGACTGGCCGGCGAGTTTCACCGCGATGTGGCGGGCTTCAACGTGCAGGGCTTGAGCGTGGACGAGCACGCCGCAGGCCAAACCGCCGAAATCTGGAAGCAGTGCGACCAGTTCAACTTCTTCGAGCTGCGTCCCACCTTCTGCGGGTATGACCTGGGCCACGTGAAGAAGTCGTTCCGCTATCTGGCCGATCTGACCTTGCCGGTACGGGCCGGGCCGGAGGAGGTGCTCGCCTTCGGGTTCATCTGGCCGTTCGAGCTCTAGGAAACTGGTAGCCGCGCGCCGTGCATCGGCGGCCAGCTAGCCGCAGAGGGCCTCGGTCACCGCGTCGATTGCCGCCAGGGTGGTCATGAGGAAGCCCAGGTTGAGGTAATCGGGCCAGGTCGAGAGCTTCACGACGACGATTTCGTTCGGCGGGTCGATGTAGATCATCTGGCCGAACACGCCGCGGGCCATGAACTGGGCCTTGTCCACGTCGCGAATCCAGAACTGATTGCGGTAGGCGGCGCGTGGAAAGACGTCCTTGTAGGGGCCGGCGAAGGCCTCTGGCTCGCCGGCCAGAGTGTCGTCCACGTAAGCGGCCGGCAGGATCTGCCGGCCGTTGAGGCGGCCGCCCGAAGCGTACATCTGCCCGAAGCGCGCATAGTCCCGCAGGGTCGCGCTGAAGCCGCCGTCGGCGCTCGCGAAGCCGGCGGGATCGACGGTGAAGTTGGCATCGCGCTCCGTACCCAACGGCTGCCACAGCTCCCTGCTGACGAGCTCCGCAAGGGGTGTGCCGGTCGCGCGTTCCATCACCCAGGCGATGACGTCAGTTTCGATGGAGCGGTAGAGAAAGGGGCCGCCGTGCTCGCGCTCCTTGGGCAGAGTCAGAATGAAGTCGTACATGTTATCGGGAATGTGGTCGGATCCGTGCGGCCGCGGTTTCCAGCCGCAGACGATCTCCTCCCTGGAGACGTCGGAGTCCGGAACGCCATAGTCCTCCGAGAAGCGCACGCCGCTGCGCATGTCGAGCAGGTGGCGCAAGGTGGCGTCGGCGTAGCCGCAGCGGGCGAGCTCCGGCACGTGGTCGGTCAGGGGCGCCTCGGGGTCGATGACGCCGCGCCCGATGAGAACTCCGGCAGCACCACTGGTGATCGATTTCGCGACCGATTGGGACAAGTGCAGGGTGTCGTCGGTCATGCCGTTGAGATAGCGCTCCACAACGATCCGCCCGCGATGCAGCACCAGGAAGCCATCCGTGAAGGTGTCCTCGAGCGTCCGGCCGAGCGTGGTGGGCGCACCGTCATGGCTCGTCAAGGGAAGTCCGTCCAGGTCTTGAGGGTCGCTTTCGAAGCGCGATGCGTGACGGCCGCCGCGGCGGACCTCCACCGTCGGGATGATCTCTCGGACATGCTGAAAGGCCCAGCGGTTGAAGGGCGGGGCATCCCAGTTGGCGAGCGTCACCCGCTTGTCCGGCGGCGGCGGAAATCCCTGGGCGATATCCGGCGTCGTGTCGCGATCCGCAGGCTGGTTCTCTGCCCTCAAGTCCTCCGCCTCCCCTGGCGATCTTTCAGCCGATGCCCAGCCAAGTCCATATAACCCTTTGCTATAGAAGCGAAACTTTCGGAACGCGCTCGGCACGTGACAAGGGCGATGCTATCCTCGATTGATGAGGGGCACAAAGCGAAATGGCGCGATTCGAAAGGGGCCGCCGGCCGGCCGAAAGGCGGTCCGCACCGAGAGGGTCCGGCGGAAATGCCGGGCCTTCGTGCCTTTAGCCGC
>CALJXB010000390.1 GCA_937974415.1 uncultured Kiloniellales bacterium | reverse complement strand
CGGCGGCGAGCGAAACGGCGCGGCCGGTGCGCGGGCTGATATAGGCGAGCTGGTCGTTGTCGCCGCCGGCGGCGCAGCGGGTGAGGTCGAGTCCGAAGCCCAGCTCGGCCAGGAGCGCCAACTCCCAGCGCACGTAGGCCTCGGCCCAGTGGTCGCCCTCCATGGCTTCGAGCAGCGCCAGGAAGCCGTGGAAGCAGGCCGGGTGCGGCTCGCGCTCCGGCAAGGCGCGCTCGCTCACGGCGGCTGCCGCCGACAGGGCCGTCAAGCGGTCCGCTTCGTCGAACAGCCGCGCGGCGTGACTGGCCAGCGGCTCGCAGGTGAAGCTGCCGAGATGGTCGGCGAGGCGCGCGCGCCACTGGGCCCGTACTCGGTTGCCGGGCTGGTAGACTGCCCGGCTTTTCGAGTTCTGCCCGCCGCGCACCAAACCGGCGTGGCGCCCGTGGTGCTCGGTCAAGAGGATGACCACGGCCGAGGTCTCGCCGTGTGGTCGGGCCGAAAGAACGATCGCCTCGTCAAGCCACTCCATTTCAGGCCTCGTAGTCCAGGCCCCAGTGACGGTAGCGCTCCGGATCCTCGATCCAGTTCCGGCGCACCTTCACGAACAGGAAGAGGTGCACCTTGCGTCCCAACAACTCCTCAAGCTCTTTCTGAGATTCTGACCGTATCTGCTTAATATTAATGCCTGATTTCCCTAGAACGATGGCCTTTTGCGTGTCCCGCTGGACATAGATGGTCTGCTCGATCTTGGCGCTACCGTCCTCGAAGTCCTGCCAGCGCTCGGTCTCCACGGTAAGCGCGTAGGGCAGCTCCTGATGGAGCCTTTGAAACAGCTTCTCCCGGGTCGTCTCGGCCGCCATGAGCCTGAGCGGCAGGTCCGAGAGCTGGTCCTCGGGATAATGCCAGGGCCCTTCCGGCATGGCGGCGGCCAGAAAGGCGCGGAGATCGTCGACCCCGTCGCCGGTCAGCGCGGAGATCATGAAGGTGCGGTCGAACAGGCCTTCGGCTTCGAAGGTGGCGGCCAGTTCCAGCAAGCGCGGGCGCTTGACCGCGTCGACCTTGTTGAGCAGCAGGACGGCCCGACGGCCAAGGTCCTTCAGGCCGTCGATGATGAGCCGGCTGTCGGCATCGATCCCCTTGCGGCCGGCATCGAAGACCAGCGCGATCACGTCGGCGTCCCGCGCGCCCGACCAGGCCGCGGCGACCATGGCCCGTTCGAGCCGCCGCTTGGGCGCGAAGATGCCCGGCGTATCGACCAAGACGATCTGGCTGGCGCCCGCGACGGCGATGCCGCGCAGCCGCGCCCGGGTGGTCTGAACCTTGCGTGTGACGATGGAGACCTTGGCGCCGACCAGGGCGTTCACCAGGGTCGACTTGCCGGCATTGGGGGCGCCGAGCAGCGCCGCGAAACCGCAACGCGACGCAGCAACACCGCTGTCGCCGGGTTCGCTCATGGTGCCGAGCCGCCGCCGGCCCCCGTCTCTAGCTGCGCCAGCAGGCTTTCCGCCGCCGCCTGCTCGGCCGTCCGCTTGGAGCGGCCTTGGGCTCTGGCCGGCTCATGGCCCTCGACCCGAACCTCCACGGTGAAGTGGGGTTCGTGGGGCGGCCCGTTACGCGCCACCTCCCGATAGGCCGGCAAGGGCAAGGCGCGGCCCTGGGCCCATTCCTGGAGCGCCGTCTTGGCGTCCTGGGGCGGCGTGTCTTCGGCTTCCAGAAAAGGCGTCCAATAGGACAGGACGAAACGCTCCGCCGCCGCCAATCCACCGTCGAGATAGAGCGCCCCGATCACCGCCTCGCAGGCATCGGCCAGGACCGAGGGATTCTCGGCGCCGCCACCCTCCTGCTCTCCCGGGCCGAAATCGATGCAGCCGCCGAGGTCGAGGTCGGCAGCCACCTCGGCCAGGGTCTCCTTGCGCACCAGCGCGGCCAGCCGGCGCGCCAAGTCGCCCTCCGGCTCCGCGGGAAAGCGCTGGAACAGGAGCTTGGCGATGATCAGCCCGAGCACCCGGTCGCCGAGGAATTCGAGACGCTCGTAACTGATCAGATTTCCGCTCGCTCCCCGGGTGGCGCTCGCGTGGGTCAGGGCGCAACGCAACAGCGCGGTGTCCTGAAATTCGTGGCCAAGGTGGGCTGTCAGCTGTTCGAAGGTTTGGCGAGCGGCCTTCGGCTCGCCCTCGCGTTGACCGGCGCGCGCGCTGGGGCTCGCCTCACGCACTTGGGACCGGCCCCGGCTCGCGCCGCCGTGGACGAGGGAGGCGCACTAGTTGATTCCGCTGAAAATGCGCCCGAAACGAATGACCCAGGGCCAGCGCCAGACCTGCCACCAAGAGGCCGAATCGTTGTGCGAGAAGAACAGGAACTCGGCCCGGCCGACCAAGTTTTCCAGCGGCACGTAGCCGACGTCGTAGAGCACCCGGCTGTCCCGGCTGTTGTCCCGGTTGTCGCCCATGAAGAAGAAGCTCCCCTCGGGCACCAGGTAGACGTTGGTGTTGTCCAGGTGGTCGTTGTCGCTCGCCTCCCAGATCAGGTGCTGGCGACCGTTCGGCAGGGTTTCGCGATAGACGTCGAAGGTCCTGTTGCTGAAGGCGTCCTGGTCTGTCGCTTGGCTGATTTTTTCACGCAGGACCGGCTCGCCGTTGATCTGAAGCACCCCGCCGACCACTTGAATGCGGTCGCCCGGCAGGCCGATCAACCGCTTGATGTAATCCGTTTCGTTGTCCGACGGCTTCTTGAACACGATGACGTCGCCGCGTTCCGGCTCGCTGCCGAGAATTCGGCCTTCGAACAGCGGCGGGCTCCAGGGAAAGGAATAACGGCTGTATCCGTAGGCGTACTTGGAGACGAAGAGGTAGTCGCCCACCAGCAAGGTCGGCTTCATCGATCCGGACGGTATGTTGAAGGGCTCGAAGGCGAAGGTGCGCACCACCAGGGCGATGAGGATTGCGTAGAAGACCGTGCGAACGGTTTCCCACAGCGCGCTACCCTTGCGATCTTCCATCGACTGTTCCAACTGTCTCACCGCTCCATCTGCCCTAGGAGCCCTGCTGGCCATGGGCCCGCGGCACCGCCGAAATGATGACGATCGCCTGGGCCAAGGGATAATCGTCGGTCAAGGTCACGTCGATTTGTGCCGTCATACCCTCTGGCGTCATCTCGGCCAAGCGCTTCTTGGCGCCGTCGCTCAAAGCCAGGGTCGGCTTGCCGCTCTTGAGGTTGACCACGCCCATGTGCCGCCAGTGCACGCCGGCCCGCGGCACGCCTGTGCCCAAGGCCTTGGCACAGGCCTCCTTGGCGGCGAAGCGCTTGGCGTAACTCGCGGCCCGGGCTGCCCGGCGTTCCGATTTCTGCTGCTCCACTTCGGTAAAGACCCGCTCGACGAAGCGGCCGCCGAATCGCTCCAGGGTCCGCTCGATGCGGCGGATGTCGATCAGGTCGTTGCCGATGCCAAGGATCATGGATCCGTTACAGCCTGCCGTTCGAAGTGATGGGTGGGGCTAGGCGCTCGGTGCCCGGCCGCTCTCGGTCCCGCCCAAGAACGCTGCAGGATCGAAGTCGACGGCCAAGCGCAAGCAGCTTGTCATACCTCTCACTCCACTTCCTGACCCACGTAGACTCGGCCACTCTCGCCGCGCTTCTTCTTCATGACCTTCCGGCGGAGCCGCCGGCGCCGCCGCCGCTGGTACTGCAAAACCAAGGCGTGCGCCGGCCAAAAGAAGCCGAGCCACGCCACGACCGCCGTCGGCAGCCCGCCCAAGAACATCGGCCAAAAGACGCTCGTAAAGTTATCGAATATGTAGTGCATGCTCAGGTGCTCTGGAAGCGGATAATCGTGGGAATCTCCAAGCATCCAGAGCCCCACGTTGTAAGTCCAAATCCAGATAAAGGGGAACGTCCAGGGATTGCCGACAGCGGTGCCGATCGCGGATGCGATGACGTTCCCTCTGACCAAAAGCGCTAGCATCGCGGCCAGGATGAAGTGAAAGCCCATGAAGGGGGTGAAGGATACCGCCGCCCCGCAGGCGACGCCCGCCGCGATGCGATAGGGCGGGCCGGGCAAGCGCCCCAAGCGGTGCACCATATAGACAAAGCTGCGCCGCCAGCCACTGCGCGGCCACACCAGCTCCTTTAAGCGGTGGATTATGGGCAGGGGACGGCGGCGCTTGAACATTCAGACTTTCCCGTAGCTTGGGCGATCCACCCTTTCTGTAACGATCCCGACCTTTCTGTAACGATAGGGTCAAAAATTCATGAAGCCCAGCCCATGATTTGCCGACAGCCGGCTAGCCGCGCGCCCGCTCGACCGACGCGATCACCGACGTGGCGCGCAGGGCGGCAATGATGTTGGTCAGATGCTTGACGTCGGAGACCTCGACATCGATCAACATTTCGAAGAAATCGGTCGATCGGCTGGTGATCTTGAGATTGCTGATATTGCCCAGGTTCTTGCCGATGATGGTGGAGAGGGAGCCCAGGCTGCCCGGCTCGTTGGCCACCACCAGGTGCAAGCGGCCCAAATGGGGCGTTTCGTCGCTCGCCGCATCCCAGGCGATATCGATCCAGCGCTCCGGCGTATCCTGGAAGTTTTCCAAGGTCTCGCAATCGATGGTGTGAACCGTCACGCCCTTGCCGGTGGTGACGATCCCGACGATACGCTCGCCCGGCAAGGGATGGCAGCAATGGGCGAAATGGACCGCCATGCCGGGAATGAGGCCCTTGAGCGGCACGGCGCCGTCCTTGGCGGCCGGCTTGCTCGCCCGGCCACGCGGCCTGAGAGACGGGAAAACCGACTGCAGGCGGCGCTTCTGACGCTCTCCCGGGAACACCGCCTGCATGACCTCGCGGGCCGTGTGATGGCCTTGCCCGACCGTGGTGTAGAGGTCGGTCACGCTGTCCCGCTTGAATTTCTTGAGGACGCCATCGAGGGCCTTTTCGGTGAACTCGTGGCCCTCCTGGCGGAAGGTTTTCTGCAGGATCTGGCGCCCCAGCTCGGCGTATTGGTGGCGCTGTTCCTGACGCACGTAACGCCGGATGCTCGCCTTGGCCTTGCCGGTGACGACGAAATTCTCCCAATCGGGCGATGGTCTCTGCGCCTTGGAGGTGATGATGTCGACCTGATCGCCGTTGTGCAGCTGGGCGCGCAGGGGAACCATCCGGCTATTGACCTTGGCACCGACGGTGGACGCCCCCACCTCGGAGTGCACCGCATAAGCGAAATCGATCGGCGTCGCCCCCCGCGGCAAGGCGATGAGGTCGCCCTTGGGCGTGAAGCAGAACACCTGGTCTTGAAACATCTCGAGCTTGGTATGCTCGAGGAATTCCTCGGGATTGGAAGCCTGCTCGAGGATGTCCAAGAGCTCGCGCAGCCAGCGGTACTGCCGCCCGTCGACCTGATCCTCGCCTTGCTTGTATTTCCAGTGCGCCGCCACGCCCAGTTCGGCCACTTCGTGCATCTCGCGGGTGCGGATCTGGATTTCGATCCGGAGGCGCTCGGGGCCGATAATACCGGAGTGGAGCGAGCGGTAGCCGTTGGGCTTGGGCGTCGAAATGTAATCCTTGAAGCGGCCGGGCACGACGGGATAGCGGCTGTGCAACTCGCCCAGCGAATGGTAGCACTCGCCGACCGTCGCCACGACGACGCGGAAGGCCATGATATCGGACAGTTGCTCGAAGCCGACGTTGTAGCGCTGCATCTTGCGCCACACAGAATAGGGCATCTTCACGCGCCCGGACACCCAGGCCTCGACCCCGCCCTCCGCCAGGACGCGGCGAAGCTCGTCAACGATGCGTTCGGGCAGATCCTCCCCTTCCCGCTTGAGGAACTCGAGCCGCGCCAGAATCGATTTATAGGCGTCTGGGTTCAGGGTCTTGAACGACAGGTTCTCCAGCTCGTCCTTGAACCTGTGCATGCCGATCCGTTCGGCCAGCGGGGCGTAAATGTCCATGGTCTCGCGGGCGATGCGACGGCGCTTGTCTTGGGACTTGATGAAATGCAGCGTGCGCATGTTGTGCAAGCGGTCGGCCAGCTTGACCAGCAGAACTCGGATGTCTTCCGACATCGCCAGGACCAGTTTGCGGAAGTTTTCCGCATGCTGGCTCTGTTCGGACTGCAGTTCCAGGCGAGAGAGCTTGGTGACCCCGTCGACGAGGCGGGCAATGTCCTTGCCGAAGACCTGCTCCACCTCGGCCAGGGTGGCCTCGGTGTCCTCGACCACGTCGTGCAGCAGGGCGGTGACGATCGAGCTGTCGTCGAGCTTCAGGTCGGTGAGGATGCCCGCCACTTCGAGGGGATGCGAGAAATACGGGTCGCCGGAGGCGCGGGTCTGCAGGCCGTGCGCCTTCATGGCGAAGACATAGGCTCGGTTCAGAGCGTCTTCGTCGGCTCCCGGATCATAGGATTTGACCCGTTCGACAAGTTCGAACTGGCGAATCATCTCGCGCGCTCACGCACATAGCTCTGGCAACCGGTCTCGGTGCAAAAAGTGTACGCGTGCAGGCGCCCGGCGCCAAGATCGATGGCGCCCCAGATAAGATCGC
>CALJXB010000389.1 GCA_937974415.1 uncultured Kiloniellales bacterium | reverse complement strand
CGCGAACGCGAACTTCCCATCTACATGCTGTCGAACCAGCTGCCCCTGCTCGGGCTGGGCCTGCCGCCGCCCTCGGTGCAGGAACAGACGGCCCGCTATTGCGGGCAGGACGCGCCTCTGGCCGACGAGCGCGCGCTCAAGGCTCTGGACATCTATGCCTTCAGCGACCCCAACGACCTGCTGAGCTATCCGATACCGCCCGATCTGGCGCGCCGCTACGTGGATTCCAGGCTCTGCCCGAGGTTGACCAACATCTCGATCAACGTAGCCAGGCCGGTGAATCTCTTCGGCCTCTCCCAGGTGGCCAACCCGGTCTCGGCCCACGGCGCCTACGACGGCGACGAGCGGGTGATCGACATCATGGCCCACGGCATCGGCGGGGGTGCCGCCTGGGCGGAGCTCGAGGAACGCTGCAGCTGGATCGAGACGGTCGAGGTCGACTAGGGCCGAACGTGATTTGGCGCCATCCCCGTTCGGGGCCTCGCTCTACATCAGGAACGCCGCGGCGAGGCCCAGGAAGGCGAAGAAGCCGATTACGTCGGTCACCGTGGTGAGGAACACCGAGGAGGCGATGGCCGGGTCGATGCCGAGGCGCTCCAGGCCGAGCGGAATGAGGGTGCCGCTCAAGCCCGCCACGATCAGGTTGACGACCATGGCCGCGCCGATCACCAGGCCGATCTCGGGCCGGCCGAACCAAAACCAGGCGATCGCCCCCGTGACGACGGCGAACAAGACGCCGTTGAAGACGCCCACCACCAGCTCCTTGTTGATGAAGCGCCAGGCGTTGGCGGAGGACAGGTCCTTCATGGCGAGCGCCCGCACCGCGACGGTAAGGGTCTGGGTGCCGGCGTTGCCGCCCATGGAGGCGACGATCGGCATGAGCACCGCCAGCGCCACCACCCGTTCGATGGTGCTCTCGAAGAGGCCGATGACGAGCGAGGCCAGGACCGCGGTCCCCAGGTTCACCACGAGCCAGGGGCTGCGCGCGCGCACGGTCTCCAGCAGGTCGTTGTAAAGGTCGCTCTCGCCCAGGCCGCCCAGCTTCATGAGGTCTTCCTCGGCCACTTCGTCGATCACGCGGACCACGTCGTCGATGGTGATGACGCCGACCAGGCGGCCGGCCTCGTCGACCACCGGGGCCGAGACCAGGCCGTACTGGCGGAAGGTGTAGGCCACGTCCTCCTGGTTCATGGTGACCGGGATCAGCCTCAGCTCGATGTCCATGATCTCGGTCAGCCGCACCGGCCGCTTGGTGCGCAGCACCCGGCTCAAGGGCACGAAGCCGATCGGCTTGTGCTTGGGGTTAACGATGAAGAGGTCGTAGAAGTCGTCGGGCAGGTCGTCGGCCTCGCGCATGTGGTCGATGGTTTCGCCAACCGACCAGGCCGAGGGGATCACCACCATCTCGCGCTGCATCAGGCGCCCGGCGGAATCCTCCGGGTAGGACAGGCTCTCTTCCAGCAGGGTGCGGTAGGCCCGCGGCAGACGCGAGAGGATGCGGTGCTGCGCCTCCTCGTCCAGGTCCTCGAACACCTCGACGGCGTCGTCGCTGGCCAACTCGGTAACGGCGCGGGCGAGCTGCTTGGGGCCGAGCAGGTCGATCACCTCCTCGCGCACCGCGGCGTCGAGGTAGGTCAGCACCTCGGAATCGATAAACGACCAGAGCCCCTTGATGACGAGCTGCAGCTCGTCCTTGGTGAGATACTCGAGCAGGTCCGCAACGTCGGCGACGTGGAGCGGCTCGAGGACCTCCTGAACGGGTTCGATCCGCCCTTCGTCGAGCAGCTCCCGGACGGTCTGGACGAGCTCTGGGGCGAGGGAGTAGTCCTCCTCGACGACCGCCTCCGAGTCCAGGTCGACCTTGGGCAGCCAATCGTGGGAACTCTCCGACACCGCCTCAAGTGCCTTCGCTGCGTGCCCGGTCTTGGGCATCGACGACGGCCACCGCGCTCATGTTGACGATGCCGCGCGCGGTGACCGACGAGGTGAGGACATGGGCGGGCTTGGAGAGGCCGACCAGGATGGGGCCGACCGACAGACCGCTGCCTAGGGCTTTCGCCAGGTTATAGGCGATGTTGGCAGCGTCCAGATTGGGAAAGATCAAGAGGTTGGCCGAGCCCTTGAGCCGCGAGTTCGGAAAGACGCGGTTGCGGATAACCTCGTCGAGCGCCGCGTCGGCGTGCATCTCGCCCTCGACCTCGAGCTCCGGATTGCGCTCGTGCAGCAGACTGAGCGCCTCGCGGACCTTGAGCGAAGAGGGCGTATCGGAACTGCCGAAGCTGGCGTGGGACAAAAGCGCGACCTTGGGCTCGATGCCGAAACGGCGGATATGCTCCGACGACATGAGCGCCATCTCGACCAGCTCCTCCGCCGTCGGGTCCGAGGTGACATAGGTGTCTGCCAGGAAATAGGTGCCCGAGCTGAGGATCAGCAGGCTGAGGGCCGAGCAGTCTTGGACCCCCTCGGCCATCCCGATGATGTCGAGGATCCTGTTCAGATGGCGGTGGTAGCCCCCCTCCAGGCCGCACAGCATGGCATCCGCGTGGCCCAGATGGACCGCCAAAGCCGCGATCACCGTATTGTCCGTGCGCACCACCGTGCGCGCCATGTCGGTGGTCGCGCCCTTGCGCTCCAAGAGCGCGTGGTAGGCACGCCAGTAGTCGCCATAGCGCGGATCGTCATGGGGGTCGACCAGCTCGAAGTCCTGACCCGGCCGCACCCGCAGGGCCAGCTCCTCGAGCTGGCTTTCCACCACCGACGGACGGCCCACGACGATGGGCTCGGCCAGGCCTTCGTCGACCACGACCTGAACGGCGCGCAACACCCGCTCGTCCTCGCCGTCGGCATAGATCAAGCGCTTGTTGGCCGCGCGGGCGCGCTGGAACATGGGCTTCATGATGGTGCCGGAGCGGAACACGAAGCGGGCCATGCTTTCACGATAGGCCTCAAGGTCTTCAATCGGGCGCGCGGCCACGCCGCTGTCCATTGCCGCCTTGGCGACCGCTGGTGCAATCTGCAAAATCAGGCGGGAATCGAAGGTGCTGGGGATCAAGTAATTCGGGCCGAACTTGGGCGCCTCGCCACCAAGCGCCTTGGCGACCACCTCCGACGGCTCGGCCTGGGCAAGCTCTGCGATGGCCTTCACGCAGGCAATCTTCATCTCCTCGTTGATCGTGGTCGCCCCGACATCGAGGGCGCCGCGAAAGATGTAAGGAAAACAGAGGACATTGTTGACCTGATTGGGATAGTCGGAGCGGCCGGTGCAGATGATGGCATCGGGCCGAGTCTCTTTCGCGACTTCCGGCATGATCTCCGGGTCCGGATTGGCGAGCGCCATGATGAGCGGCGAGTCCGCCATGCGGGCGACCATCTCCGGCTTCAAGACGTTGGGCGCGGAGAGGCCGAGAAAGATGTCGGCGCCGTCGATCACCTCGCCGAGGCTTCGCGCCTCGGTCTCCTGGGCGAAGGGCTCCTTCCAGGGGTCCATCTCCTCCTTGCGTCCGCGATAGACCACGCCCTTGATGTCGGTCACCCAGACGTTCTCGCGCTTCAGGCCCATGGCCAGCAGCAGGTTGAGGCAGGCGAGCGCCGCGGCGCCGGCGCCCGACGTCACCAGCTTGACCTTCGTGAGGTCCTTCCCGACAAGGTGCAGGCCGTTATAGATCGCGGCGGCGACGATGATGGCCGTGCCGTGCTGGTCGTCGTGAAACACCGGAATCTTCATGCGCTCACGGCAGGCGGCCTCGACGTGGAAACACTCGGGCGCCTTGATGTCCTCCAGGTTGATGCCGCCGAAGGTCGGCTCGAGCGCCGCCACGATATCGACCAGCTTGTCCGGGTCGCGCTCGTCGACCTCGATATCGAAGACGTCGATCCCGGCGAATTTCTTGAACAGGACGGCTTTGCCCTCCATCACCGGCTTGGCGGCGAGCGGCCCGATCGCGCCCAGGCCCAAGACCGCGGTCCCGTTGGTGATGACGGCCACCAGGTTGGCGCGTGCGGTGTAATGAGCCGCGTCTCCCGGCGTTTCGGCGATGGCCTCGCAGGCGGCCGCGACGCCCGGCGAATAGGCCAGGGCCAGGTCCCGTTGGTTGGCCAGCGGCTTGGTGGCGGTAATCTCGAGCTTGCCGGGTTTGGGCTCGCGGTGATAGGCGAGCGCCGCGTCGTGCAAAGTGTCGTCCATCCCTGCCCCCCAATCTTTTTTTTCTTTCGGTCGTTCAGGAAGATAACCACCGCCATCGGCAGGCGCAAAGATGAAACGCCGCTCGCTTCCGCAGATGCCGCCCGCTAAGTTAGATGTGTCGGGACGTTAGGCGAATGTCATGACCCTACACTTGAGCGAAGCCGAAGCCAGCACGTGCGGGATGGAGTGGCGCGTCGAGACGGCGCCGGTCGATTATCCTGCCGCGGTCGACTTCATGGAGCGGCGGGTCGCCGATATCCGCGCGGGCCGGGCACCGGAGATGGTGTGGCTGCTGGAGCATCCGCCGCTCTATACCGCCGGCACCTCGGCCAAGGACGAAGACCTCCTCGATCCGACGCGCTTTGCCGTCTACCGCAGCGGCCGCGGCGGGCAGTTCACCTACCATGGGCCGGGCCAGCGGGTCGCCTATGTCATGCTGGACCTGAAACGCCGCGGCGGCGACGTGCGGCGCTTCGTGCAGGACCTGGAGGCTTGGATCATCGCAGCCCTCGCCCGCTTCAACGTCGAGGGAGAGCGCCGGCCCGGCCGGGTCGGAATATGGGTCGCGCGCCCGTCCGGCCGCGAAGACAAGATCGCGGCCATCGGCGTGCGGCTGCGTCACTGGGTGAGCTACCACGGCATCGCCATCAACGTGGAGCCGGACCTCAGCCATTTCGAGGGCATCGTGCCCTGTGGAATCCCCGGCGGCATTCAGGGCCACGGCGTGACCTCGCTGGTCGACCTGGGCCTGCCGGTCACCCTGGCCGACCTCGACGTGGCGCTGAAGCTCGCCTTCGACGAGGTCTTCGGCGGAACCGTCGAGCCCGCTTAAGCCTTTGCGGCCTTGGCGTCTTCCGTTTCGGGTTCCGCTGCCCGGCGCCGCGCCCGGCAGGCGCAGCGGGCGCAGGCCGCGCCGGCGGTGCTGAGCGCAACGCCGATCGCCACGCCCTTGGCCAAGGCTCCGGCGACCAGAGCCGTAGTGATGACTGCCCGTAACATATCGGCCTCCTCGCTCGGTATCCGCCGATCTTAGCGCTTCGCGGGGTCACGCGGGCTTCAATTTCTCGGCACGGCACTCAGCTCCAGAACGGCCGGCGGACGTGAAAGCCGGCCTCGACCGGCTCGCCACCGGGTTCTTGTGGGTGCAGCTCGACCTCGGCGACCACCGCATGGGGCGGGCCTTTCCAGCAGGCCTCGAGCATGTCGTCGACATCGGCGTCCTCGCCCTGGAACACGGCTTCTACCGTGCCGTCGCGGCGGTTCCTCACCCAACCGTCGAGGCCCCGGCGGCGCGCCTCCTCGCGGGTCCAGCCGCGAAACCAGACGCCCTGCACGCGCCCGGTGATCACCACCCTGACCCATTTCATGGCCGTCTCAAGAGTCAGTCCGGGATACCGTCTGCTATTCGAACTCGAGGATCGCCTGGTCCACGGCGAGGCTGGCGCCCGGCTCGGCGTGGACCTCGGCGATCACACCGTCGCGCTCGGCGCGCAGCACGTTCTCCATCTTCATGGCCTCGACCACCGCCAGCTCTTGGCCGGACTTGACCTCCTGGCCAGGTGCGACGGCGAGCGAGACCAGCAGGCCGGGCATGGGCGACAGCAAGAAGCGCGACAGGTCCGGCGGCTCCTTGCGCGGCATGCGCGCCGCCAGCTCGGCCACCCGCGGCGACAGGACCAGGACCTCGATCTCGCCGCCGCCGTGGGCGAGCCGCCAACACGGGCCGCGCCGGGCGACCTGAACCGTCTTGGCGTTCCCGTCGATATGGGCCCGGAACAGCGCGTCGCCCGGATGCCAGTCGGTCGCGACATGGAATTCGCGGCCGCCGGTGCGCGCGACGAAGCCGCCGGGGATGCTTTCCAGCGAGACCGCGCGCGACGCTTCGCCGACCATCGCGACCCAGTCGGACCCGGCGTGCTGGGGATGGCTCGCCAGCTGACCCGAGATCGCCAGCTCGGTCTCCGCCTGGCGGCGCTGAACGATGGCCGCAACGGCCGCCAGTTCCTCCTGCAGGGCCTCGGGCAGGGCGTGGCCGTGGAAGCCGTCGGGGAACTCCTCGGCGATGTAGTTGGTGGTGAGCCGGCCCTCCTGAAACCGGGCCTGGCTCATGACCGCTGCGAGAAACTGCATGTTGTGCTGGACGCCGCGCAGGTGGAAGGCGTCGAGCGCCGCCTGCATGGCGGCGACGGCCGCGTCGCGGTCGGGCCCATGGGTCACCACCTTGGCGATCATGGGGTCGTAGAACATGGTGACCTCGGAGCCCTCGACCACGCCGCTATCGACCCGCACGGTGGTGTCCTCGGGCAGGTCGTCGGCGCTCGGCTCCCGGTAGCGCACCAGACGCCCGATGGACGGCAGGAAGCCGCGCAAGGGATCCTCGGCATAGACCCGGGTCTCCATGGCCCAGCCGTCCAGGCGCACATCCTCCTGGGCGAGCGCCAGCGGCTCGCCGGCAGCAATGCGGATCATCCACTCCACGATATCGAGGCCGGTGACCAGCTCGGTGACCGGGTGCTCCACCTGGATGCGAGTGTTCATCTCGAGAAAGTAGAAGTTCTTGTCCTTGTCGGCGATGAACTCGACGGTGCCGGCGGAGTGGTAGTCGACCGCCTCGGCGAGCGCCACCGCCTGTTCGCCCATGGCCGCCCGGGTCGCCGGGTCGAGCAGCGGCGAGGGCGCCTCCTCGATCACCTTCTGGTGGCGGCGCTGGATCGAGCATTCGCGCTCGCCCAGATAGAGCGCGTTGCCGTGGCGGTCGGCCAGCACCTGGATCTCGATGTGCCGCGGCTCCTCGATGAACTTCTCGATGAAGACCCGGTCGTCGGCGAAGCTTGACATGGCCTCGCTGCGCGCCGAGCGGAAGCCCTCGCGGGCCTCCTCGTCGTTAGCGGCCAGACGCATGCCCTTGCCGCCGCCGCCGGCCGAGGCCTTGATCATGACCGGGTAGCCGATCTCGCGACTGATCTTCACAGCCTCCTCGGCGTCCTCGATCAGCTCCATGTGGCCCGGCACGGTGCTGACACCGGCGGCCTGGGCCAGGCGCTTGGACTCGATTTTGTCGCCCATGGCCGCGATGGCGCCGGTCGGCGGGCCGACGAAGACGATGCCGGCCGCCTCCAGGGCCTCGACGAAGGCCGGGTTCTCGGCCAGGAAACCGAAGCCGGGATGGACCGCCTCGGCGCCGCTCTCCTGGCAGGCGGCGACAATCTTGTCGATCACCAAATAGCTCTCGGCCGAGGCGGCCGGCCCGATGGCAATGGCCTCGTCGGCCAGCTCGACATGAAGCGCGTCATGATCCGCTTCGGAATAGACCGCCACGGTGGCGATGCCGAGGCGCTTGCACGAGCGGATGATGCGGCAGGCGATCTCGCCCCGGTTAGCGATCAGCAGCTTGGCAAATGGGGCAGGCAGCTGGGCTTTGGCGCGCAGCTTCGGCTTCGCGGATTTCGCCGGCTTGGTCTTTGCCTTAGCGCGCGCGCCCATCGCCCCCACCTGGTCTTTCCACGTACAGCCCGGGCAGCCCAAACGGCCGTATGTCCCGCTCCCTTGGCTTCACCTCTGGTGTATCGCCAAGCAGCCCGCCTGTCACGCCCCCGGTCGATCCTGAGGCAAGCTTAGCCGCCCCCGAAGGGTCCGCCTTGATCAACATCAATTCTAAGATATTACATTAATAACCACCGCTAAAGTGGCAGATTATTGTGCTTCTTATAGGGCTCCTCGATCTTCTTGTCCTTGAGCATGGCGAGCGAGCGGCAAATCCGCCGGCGCGTCCCGTGGGGCATGATGACGTCGTCGATGAAGCCGCGCGAGGCGGCGACGAAGGGGTTGGCGAACTTCTGCCGGTACTCCTCGGTGCGCGCCGCGATCTTCTCGGCGTCGCCGAGGTCGGCCCGGAAGATGATCTCGACCGCCCCTTTCGGGCCCATAACGGCGATCTCCGCCGTCGGCCAGGCCAGGTTCACGTCGCCGCGCAAGTGCTTGGAGGACATGACGTCGTAGGCCCCGCCGTAGGCCTTGCGGGTGATCACCGTGACCTTGGGCACCGTGGCCTCGGCGTAGGCGAACAGCAGCTTGGCGCCGTGCTTGATGATGCCGCCGTACTCCTGGGCGGTGCCGGGCAGGAAGCCGGG
>CALJXB010000388.1 GCA_937974415.1 uncultured Kiloniellales bacterium | reverse complement strand
GCTCCATGTATCGGGTCAACAACAAGGAAGTCCGGGCCCGCGACGTGCAGCTGCTGTTTGCCGATTCGGCAACCGGCGCCCATTCCACCGCCTTGGTGAGCCAGGGCCGCATCGGCGCGCTGATCAACGCCAAGCCGATGGAGCGCCGCGCCCTCCTGGAAGAAGCCGCCGGCATCACCGGCCTGCATTCCCGCCGCCACGAGGCCGAGCTGCGCCTCAAGGCGGCCGAAACCAATCTGGAGCGCCTCGACGATATCGTCGCCACCCTGGAGAGCCAGCTCCAAGGCCTGAAAAAGCAAGCGCGCCAAGCCAGCCGCTACCGCAATCTGGCCCGCCATATCCGGCGCCACGAGGCGCTCTTGCTGCACCTGCAGGGCCTCAAGGCCCGTCAGGCCAAACAAGCCGCCGAGGCCCAGCTGGCCGAGGCGGAACGCAGCGTCGGCGCCTTCATGGAAACCACCGCGGCCGTCGCCACGGCCCAGGCCGAGGCCGCCGGGGCCCTGCCGGACCTGCGCCAGGCCGAGGCGGCCGCCGCCGCGGCGCTGCAGCGCCTGCTGGCCGAACGCACCGCCCTGGAACAGGAAGAGGCGCGGGTGACGGCGGCCCAGGAGCAGGCGGCCCAGCGCCTATCCCAAATCGACGGCGACCAGCAGCGCGCCACAACCCTCTCCGACGATGCGGCGGCGGCCCGTCGCCGCCTCGACCAGGAGCGGCAAGGACTGGAAGCCGCCATCGAAGGCGAGGCGGAGCTGCGCAGCGCAGCCCAAGAGGCCGCCCGGACCGCCCGCGAGACCCTCACCACGACCGAGACGGCCATGAGCGCCAAGGCGGGCGAACTGGCGGCCGAGGAAGCCCGCGAAAGTACTGTGGAGCGCCGCGCCAAAGAACTAAGCGATCGGATTTCCCGGCTGCGCAGCCAATTCGAGGCTATCGAACAGGAACGCGCCAGCCTCGGCCGTGGCCAGGAGGACGTGGGCGAACTCGAGGCGGCCGAGCGGGCGGTCGGCGACGCCGAAAGCCTGCTGGCGGCCCACAAGGCGGAGGCCGAGGCGGCGAGCGCGGCCCTGGCCGAAGCCCGCGAGGCGGAAAGTGCCGCACGAGAGGCCTGGCGCCAGGCCGAGACGGAGCGCTCGCGCCTGGAGGCGGAGATCTCGGCCCTCGCCGTTTTGCTCGAGCCCAAGGCGAGCGACCTCTGGCCGCCCCTGGTCGACGCGGTCAGCGTCGAGGCGGGCTACGAGACCGCCTTGGGCGCCGCACTGGGCGACGACCTGGAAGCGCCGGCCGACGAGGCGGCGCCGGTTCATTGGGCCGCGCTCGGCGACCTGCTTGGCGCCCCGAGCCTACCTCACGGCGCGCGGCCGCTCTCGGACTTCGTACAGGCGCCCGGCGTCCTCAGCCGGCGCCTCTCACAGATCGGGCTGGTCGAGGACTCGCAGACCGGCGCCCGCCTGCAGAGCGCGCTTAAGCCGGGCCAGCGGCTGGTGACCCGCGACGGCGCCCTGTGGCGCTGGGACGGCTTCGCCTCCCGGCCGGACGCCCCGACCGGCGCGGCCGCCCGACTGGCCCAGCGCAGCCGCCTAGCAGGCCTGCGGCAGGATATGGTCCGGGCGAGCGAGACCGCCGAGTCTCTGCGCGAGCGTCTCGATGGCCTGGCCGCAGCGGCCCAGGATGCCGGCGAGCGGGACCGCGCTGCACGCACGGCCGAGGCCAGCGCCCACAGCGATTTGGATCAGGCCCGGCAGAGATTTGCACGTCTGTCTCAGGCCTCGGTGGCGGCAGCATCTCGCCTCAAGGCCCTGGGAGAGACCGTCCAGCGCCTCCAGGACGAACTGAGTGAGAGCGAGCAGGCGCTGGAGCGAAACGAAGCCGAGCGCACCGCCTCGTCGCAGCTGGAAGGCTTGCGGGCGGAGCTCGAAACATTGCGCGGCCAGGCCGAGCGGGAGCGCAGCGACCTGGCGGACGGTCAGGCCGAGGTCGCCCGACTGGAGCGCGAGCGCGAATCCCGGCAGCAGCGCGTGGCCGCGATCGGCGAGGAGGCCGCGCTGTGGGAACGGCGCGCGGCGGAGGCGGCGCAGCACCTAAGCGAGCTCGACGGGCGCCGGCGGGAGACCAGTGCCGAGATCGAAAGCCTCCGTGCATTGCCGGCCGAAATCGAACAGCGGCGCACCACCCTGGCGGATCGGATCGAGACGGCCGAAGGCGAGCGCAATGCGGCCACGGACGCCCTGGCCGTCGCGGAGAGCCGCTTGGCAGAAGCGGACAAGGCGCTCAAGAGCGCCGAATTGAGCCTTGCCCACGCCCGCGAGGAGCGGGTCCGCTCGGAGGGCGCCAACGAGCAGGCCGACCAGGCCTTGACGCTGTTCCGCGAGCGGGTGCGCGAGCGCCTGGAATGTCAGCTCGACCAGTTGGCCGAGGTGGCCGAGATCGATCCGAGCCAGGACCTGCCGGCCGAGGAAGAGGTCGAGGCCAAGCTCGCCCGCCTGGTCCGGGAGCGCGAGAACATGGGCGCGGTGAATCTGCTCGCCGAGCAGGAAGCCGAGGAAGTCGGGCAGCAGATCGATGCCCTGCACACCGAGCGGGCCGACCTGGTTTCCGCCATCGCGCGCCTGCGCCAAGGCATCGCCAGCCTGAACAAGGAGGCCCGCGCGCGCCTCTTGAGCGCCTTCGAGGAGGTCAATCGGCACTTCTCGGAACTCTTCGTGCGGCTATTCGGCGGCGGTCGGGCCCATCTGGCACTCACCGAGGCGGAGGATCCCCTGGAGGCCGGGCTCGAAATCATGGCGAGCCCCCCGGGCAAGCGTCTCCAGGTCATGTCGCTGCTGTCCGGCGGCGAACAGGCGCTGACCGCCATGTCCCTGCTGTTCGCCGTGTTCCTGACAAATCCGGCGCCGATCTGCGTGCTGGACGAGGTCGACGCGCCGCTCGACGACGCCAACGTCGACCGCTTCTGCACCCTGGTCAACGATCTCGCCGACACCACCAAGACGCGCTTCCTCATCATCACTCACCATCGCATGACCATGGCGCGCATGAACCGCCTCTACGGCGTGACCATGTCCGAGCGCGGCGTCAGCCAGCTCGTTTCGGTCGATCTCGGCGTCGCCGAACGGATGCGCGAAACCGCCTAGAGCGGGTCCCGGCCCGGCGCCTCGAAACGCGCAAGAATCCGAGCCGAACCGGGGCTTTCATGCCTTGACAGGGCTTTGCGCGCTTCCGTAAGGTGCGCCCGCTTCGGGGTCCGGAAGGGGCCCGGAAGCAACGGTATCAAGACAAGGCCTCGGAAGAGGCAAAGTGGGGGTGTCAGGAATGGCCCGGCGGGATGTCCCGCCATCGTTGAAGGATCTGCAAGGTCGCCTCGAAGCTGCCCGCTCCCGTCATCAGGAGGGGCGTGGAAAAGACGGTCAAGGCAGGGGCCCGGTTTCGGGAAGCGGACTGGGTTTCGGGCTGCGGATCGCGGTCGATCTCCTGGCAGGGCTGGCAATTGGCGTGGGTCTCGGCCTAGTATTGGACAACTGGCTGGGCACCTCGCCGCTAATGTTGGTGGTCTTCTTTTTCTTGGGGGCGGCTGCCGGCATGTTGAACGTGTACCGCGCGGCCACCGGCCGGGGCTTCGCCGTCGGCTACGGCAAGGGAGCCGGGGGGCTCGGGGCGCAGGGCGAGGCGGCCGACGCGAGGCCGGAAAACGAGATGCCGCAGGAAGACGCGGCCGCGGATGAAGATCGGGGGGGCAAGCGCTAATGGCGGAAAACGGCGGCCAGGACCACGGCCCGCTCCACCAATTCGAGATCGCGCCGCTGTTCGGCGGCACCGACATCGTGCCGGCTGGTGAAAGCGTCGGGCACGCGCTCTCCTTTTACACCTTCACCAACTCTTCGCTCGCCATGCTGGTCGGCGTCGTCGCCGTTACCCTGACCCTGTCGCTGGGCGTGCGCCGGGCCCAACTGGTGCCGACGCGCCTGCAGTCACTGGCGGAGATCAGCTACGAATTCATTGCCAACATGATCCGCGACAACGTCGGCAGCGAGGGGCGCAAGTATTTCGGCTTCATTTTCACCCTCTTCATGTTCGTCTTCGCCGGCAACATGCTGGGCATGGTCCCGTACAGCTTCACCTACACCAGCCACATCGTCGTCACCTTCGTCATGGCCGCGGTGGTCTTCGTCGGGGTGACCGTCATTGGATTCATGAAACATGGCCTCAAGTTCTTCGGCTTCTTCC
>CALJXB010000387.1 GCA_937974415.1 uncultured Kiloniellales bacterium | reverse complement strand
GAAATCTACCCTGAGCGCCGCATCGACTGCTTCCTGCTGTGGACCGACGGCCCGCGTCTGATGCACATCAGCCCTGCGCGACTCGCGGCTCACGCGCCTTGACGTTGCGGGTGCCGGCTCCCTACATTCCGTCAACGATTGCCGCTCTGGCGAGTGTGGAAGCGGCGACAAAACAAGGCCAATCAGGGAAACGAAATGACACCGACCCCCGTTACCGACGACAGTTTCGATGCGGACGTCCTCGGCGCCAACGTCCCCGTATTGGTGGATTTCTGGGCCGAATGGTGCGGCCCGTGCAAGATGATCGCGCCGGCCCTGGAAGAGATCGCCCAGGAGCTGGGCGGCCGCTTGACGGTCGCCAAGATCAATATCGACGAGAATCCGCTGACGCCGCAGAAATACGGCGTGCGCGGCATCCCGACCCTGATGGTCTTCAAGGGCGGCGAGGTGGCCGCCACCAAGGTCGGGGCGCTCCCCAAGAGCCAGTTGGCCGACTGGGTCGAGTCGGTCATCTGACGGCGAATTTCCCTGAAAACACGGAGGCTTAGGCGTTGTCCTCCAAGACGCGGCCCGACAGGTAGAGCGAGCCGCAGATGAGGACCCGGCCTGGTCCGCTCGCGCCCTTCAGGATCGCGCCGAGGGCGTGCTCGACGCTTTCGGCCTTTGCGGCCGCAAGGCCGGCCGCCGCAGCCTCGCCGGCTGCCTCGTCGGCGCTGAGCGAGGCCTCGACGCCGGGAATGGCGACGGCGGTGAGCGACGCCGCCCGTGGGCCCAGAGGCCTGAGGAAATCCCGCGCCGCCTTGGTGTTGAGCATGCCATAGATCACATGGAGCGGTCGGTCGCGCCACTGCTCGGCCACGGCTGCGAGTGCGTGGCCGGCCGCTTCGTTGTGGCCGCCGTCGAGCCAGAGCTCCCAGCCGTCCCCTCCGGTTTGGGCCGCCATTTCGACGAGCGGCCCCTCGGTCAGGCGCTGCAGGCGGCCGGGCCAGCGGACCTCCTCCACGCCGTGGCTGATGGCTGCCTCGCCCGGTGCCAGGTCGCCGAGCCGGCGCGCTGCGGCGACCGCGACGGCGGCGTTTTCGAGCTGATGGGCGCCCAAAAGTCTAGGCTTGGGCAGGGACAGAGTTCCCTCGCCGTCCCGATAGCTAAGAGTCTCGGTTTCGACATCGAACGACCAATCCTCGCCGCAGACGGACAAGGAAGCGGCGAGGCTTTCCGCGCGTGCGCGAATGACCTCCAGCGCGACCGGGGGCTGGGGGCCGACGACGGCGCCGACGCCCGGCTTCAGGATGCCGGCCTTTTCGGCGGCGATGCCGGCCAGGTCGTCGCCGAGATAGTGGACGTGATCGATCGAGACCGGCGTGATGACGCACAAGCGCGGCCTGGCGATCACGTTGGTTGCGTCGAGCCGGCCCCCAAGGCCGGTTTCGAGCAGCAGGATATCGGCCGGTTCGCGGCTGAAGGCCAGCATGGCCGCCGCCGTGGTGATCTCGAAGAAGGTGATGGCCTCGCCCTCGTTGGCCGCCTCGCATTCCTCGAGGAGGGCGCCCAGGCGCGCCTCGTCGACCGGCCGGCCGCCGAGCGCGATGCGCTCGTGAAACCGCACCAAGTGGGGCGATGTGTACGCATGGACCGTACGTCCATCGGCCCGGAGCATGGCAGACAGATAGGCGATCACCGAGCCCTTGCCGTTTGTGCCGGCCACGTGGACGACCGGCGGCAGGCCCCGTTCCGGGTGGCCGAGGCGCGCCATCAGGCGCTCGATTCGGCCGAGCGAAAGATCGATGATTTTCGGATGAAGACGGTTCATCCGCTCGAGGATTGCGTCACTCGGCGGCTTTGTCCTGGGGCTCTTCTGCACGCTCTTGCTGGCTCGCCTGCGCCTCGCCGGCTTGGTTTTGGTCGGCTGGGATCGGGTCCACCTCCACGGCTGGCGTCTTGTCGCTCAAGAGGGCGAGGATGCGCGCCAGTATGCCGCGCAGCTCGCGCCGCTGGGCCACCATGTCAATCATGCCGTGCTCGAGCAGATACTCCGAACGCTGGAAGCCCTCGGGCAGGGTTTCGCGAATGGTCTCCTCGATCACCCGCGCGCCGGCAAAGCCGATCACCGCCCCGGGTTCGGCGATGGTGATATCGCCCAGCATGGCGAAGGAGGCCGAGACGCCGCCGGTCGTCGGATCGGTCAGCAGCACCAGATAGGGCAGGCCCGCTTCCTTGACCATGTTGACGGCGATGACCGTACGCGGCATTTGCATGAGCGACAGGATGCCTTCCTGCATGCGAGCGCCGCCCGACGAGGGCACGACCAGCAGCGCCGACTCCTGCAGCACCGCGAGGCGGGCGGCGGCGATCAGCGCCTCTCCCACGGCAATACCCATGGAGCCCCCCATGAAGGCGAAGTTGAAGACAGCGGCGACCAGAGGTTTGCCGCCCAGGGTGCCATGGGCGACGACGAGCGCATCCTTGTCGCCGGTCTTGCTTTGGGCCTCCTTGAGGCGCTCCGTATAGCGCCGGCGATCGCGGAACTTGAGCGGGTCGCCCGGCACGTCGGGCAGCTCAATGCGGTTGAATTGGCCATCGTCGAACAGCAGCGCCAGGCGCTCCGCGGGGCCGATGCGCATGTGGTAGCTGCATTGCGGGCAGACCCGATGACTGGCCTCCAATTCCCGATGGAAGATCATGGCGCCGCAGGCGTCGCACTTCTGCCACAGGTTTTCGGGAACCTCGGTCTTCTGGACCAAGGCGCGAATCTTGGGGCGAACGAAATTGGAGATCCAGTTCATGCCTTATGCGGTCCTTTGCCTCGGCGCGCGCGCCGATTCCGGTCTAGCGGCGGGCCGAACGCACACCCTCGGCAAGCTCACCGACCAAGCCGAGCACGTCGTCCACCAAACCCGCCGCGGGCCGTCCGTCGGGGCCCAGGTTGGCTTTGACCCGGTCCACCAGGGCCGTACCGACCACGGCGGCATCAGCGACGGCGGCGATCTCGGCGGCCTGTTCCGGTGTCTTGATGCCGAATCCCACGGCGATCGGCAATTCGGTGTGGCCGCGCAGGAAGTCGACATGCTTGCGGACTTCCCCGACCGCCGCGGAGCGGGTGCCGGTGATGCCGGTGATGGAGACGTAATATAGGAACCCGCTGGTGTTGGCGAGCACCTTCGGCGCGCGCGCCTGGTCGGTGGTCGGGGTCGCCAGGCGGATGAAGTTGACGCCCGCCGCCAGGGCCGGTAGGCAGAGCTCCTCGTCCTCCTCCGGCGGCAGGTCGACGATGATCAGGCCGTCGACGCCGACGCGCTTCAACTCGGCGAGAAAGGCCTCGACGCCGAAGGAGTAGATCAAGTTGTAGTAGCCCATGAGCACGACCGGTGTCGCCGCGTCCTTGGACCTGAAGGCCGCCACGGACGCGAGGATCTCGCGCAGCTTGATGCCGTGCTTGAGGGCCCGTTGGCCAGCCTCCTGGATCGCCGGGCCGTCGGCCATGGGGTCGGTGAAGGGCATGCCGATCTCGATCAGGTCGGCGCCGGCCGCCGGCAGGCCGTCGAGGATGCCGGCCCAGGTTTCTGGATCCGGGTCGCCGGCCATGAGGTAGGTGACCAGCCCGCCGCGCCCGGCCTCT
>CALJXB010000386.1 GCA_937974415.1 uncultured Kiloniellales bacterium | reverse complement strand
TGCATCAATTGCGCGGTGTGCTTCGCCGCCTGCGACGTGGTCGCCTGGCGGCCGGACTATCTCGGCCCCGCCGCCCTCAACCGCGCCTGGACCATCGTCAACGACGAGCGTCATGGCGAACGCCAGGCCACTCTCGCGGCGGTCTCGGCGGCCGGCGGCTGCCACGCCTGCCACACCCACGGCAGCTGCGCCGAGCATTGTCCGGTGGGGCTTAACCCGACCCTGGCGATCGCGGGTCTGAAGCGGGTGACGCTGCCGAAGTGGCTCGGCGGGTGGCAAACATGAACGACGCGCGCCTCTATCTGCTGCAGCGGCTGAGCGCCATGGTCCTGGCGCCGCTGGTGCTGGCCCACCTGGCGCTGATCGTCTACGCCGTGCGCGACGGGCTCAGCGCTGCCGAAATCCTGTCGCGAACCCAGGGCAGCCTGTTCTGGGCCCTGTTTTATGGCCTCTTCGTCGTCGCGGTCGCCGTGCACGCGCCCATCGGCCTGCGCACAATCCTGCGCGAGTGGACCCCCTGGCGAGGTCGCAGCCTCGATGGGGCCGTGGCGGCCTTCGCAGCTCTGCTGTTCGTCCTCGGACTGCGGGCCGTCGCGGCCGTGGTGCTGTGATCCGCACGACAACCAGCCATGCCGGGCCCTGGGCGGCCCTGGCCCATCGCCTGTCGGGCCTCGCGCTGGCGCTCTTCCTGCCGTTCCATTTTCTGGCCCTCGGCCTGGCGATCGAAGGCGAGGCCGACTTTGATGGCTTCCTAAGGTGGAGCGATCAGCCCTTGGTCAAGGTCGGCGAGTGGGGCCTGGTCGTGCTCCTGAGCGTGCATCTATTTTTCGGGCTGAGGGTTCTGGCGATCGAGTTCCTGCCGTGGCCTGGCCACCTGAAGCGCTTGATCGTGGCCGGGGCGGCCGCGTCGCTGCTGGTCGGCGCCGTCTTCTTGATGAACGCGGCCTAACATGGACCTCCAGCGCGACACGACGGACCTCTTGATCGTCGGCGCGGGCGGCGCCGGGCTGTTCGCGGCGCTGCACGCGCTGCAGGCCGACCCGGAGTTCGAGGTCACCGTCGCCGTCAAGGGACTGCTCGGCAAGTGCGGCTGCACCCGTATGGTCCAGGGCGGCTACAACGTCGCGCTCGCCCCGGGCGACTCCCTGGAGCGGCACTTCATGGACACCATCGTCGGCGGCAAATGGCTGCCGCGTCAGGACCTGGCCTGGCGGCTGGTGGAAGGCGCCGTCGAACGAATCCAGGAGCTGGAGAACGAGCTCGGCTGCTTCTTCGACCGCAACCCCGACGGCAGCCTCCACCAGAAGGCCTTTGCCGGCCAGAGCTTCGACCGGACGGTCCACAAGGGCGACCTGACCGGCATCGAGATTATGAACCGCCTGATGGAGCAAGTCTGGTCTGTGGGCGCGCGGCGGCTCGAGGAGCACCGGGCGATCGCCCTGATTCCGTCGCGGGACGGCGCAGCGATTGCCGGCGCGCTCTTCATCGACATGCGCACGGGCGGCTACCGCTTCGTGGCCGCCAAGGCGGTCCTGCTGGCGGCCGGCGGCGGGCCGACCATGTACCTCTACCACACGCCGTCGGGCGACAAGTCCTGCGACGGCATGGCCATGGCCTTGCGGCTTGGGCTGCCGCTCCGGGACATGGAGATGGTGCAGTTCCACCCCACTGGCCTGCTCGCCGGTCCGGAGACGCGCATGACGGGCACCGTGCTTGAGGAGGGCCTCAGGGGCGCAGGCGGCTGGCTGTTGAACGGCGCGGGCGAGCGCTTCATGGAACGGGTTCACCCCGCGGGCGAGCGGGCGACCCGCGACATCGTCTCCCGCGCCATCTATGCCGAGATGCGCGCCGGCAAGACCACGCCCCACGGCGGCGTCCATATCCAGATGAGCCATCTCGGGCCGGACGATGTGGCCCGCCGTTTCAAGGGCATGGTTCAGCGCTGCGCCGATTGCGGCTTCGATCTGGCGGGCGGCCGGGTCGAGGTGGTGCCGACGGCCCATTACATGATGGGCGGGCTCGAGTTCGAGGTCGATGCATCGACCGACCTCATGGGCCTCTTCGCCGCCGGCGAGGACTGCGGCGGCGTGCACGGCGCAAATCGCCTGGGCGGCAACGGCGTCGCCAACTCCACAGTCTTCGGCGGCATCGCCGGCGAGTCCATGGCGGCTTTTGCCAAATCGCAAACGGCCTGCGACGACCCGGACGAAGCCGCGATCAACGAGGCGCTTGCCCTCGCCGAAGCGCCCTTCAAGGGCGCAGCCGGCGATCTGGGCGCGCTGCGCGACCGTCTCTGGCGCACCATGTGGGACGACGTCGGCATCTTGCGCACCGCCGAGGGTCTGAGGCGGGCACTGGAGACTCTCGACGAGCACGAGAGAGAGCTCCGTACTATCGGCGTCGCCGACCGGGACCGGCGCTTCAATCTCACCTGGCACGACTGGCTCAACCTGGAAAGCCTGCTGGCGGTGAGCAAGGCGATCGCCATGGCGGCCCTGGGCCGCGAGGACTCCCGCGGCGCCCACTTTCGCGAGGACTTTCCCGAGACATCG
>CALJXB010000385.1 GCA_937974415.1 uncultured Kiloniellales bacterium | reverse complement strand
CGGCCGTCGGCCGACGCCTGGCGATAGGCGCTTTCGGCGATGCCGAAGACCGGCGTCTCGGTCGCCCGGCGGAGCTCCGCCAGGCCGGGGTCGGAGAAACACGCGTTCACGAAGGCCGCGGCTTCTCCGTCCAGGTGCCGGATCAGGCGGGCGAGCGGCGCCACCACGGCGCGGACCTGGGCGTCGGTCTCGATGCCGGGCGGGCCTTCGGCCAGGGTGAGGCAGCGGATCGGCGGGCCGTCCGGGCGGCGCAGGTCCGCGGCGGCCCGCTCCATGACCTCGGTCACAGCCGCGCTGCTGTTGGGGTTGACGACCAGAATGGCCTGTTCCGGCCCGCTCATTCGCCGGCCTCCGGCGGCTCGGCGCCGGTGCGCTCGACGATGAGCCGGTAGTGCTCCGGGCGGCGGTGGGCGGCGAAGTCGAAGATGGTCTCCTTGTTGAAGCGGCACTTGTCGAGGTCGCAGTCGGCGACGATCAGCTCGTCGCCCATGGTCTTCGCCTCGGCGACGATCACACCGTCCGGGCTGACGATGACGCTGCCGGCCATCAGCTCGTGGCCGTCCTCGTCGCCGCATTTGGCCACCCCGACCACCCAGGTGCCGTTCTGGTAGGCGCCGGCCTGCATGGACATGTGGTTATGGAACATGCGCAGCTCGGGCGATTCCTCCTCGGACATGGAATTGCCCGTCGGCGTGTTGTAGCCCAGCATGACCAGCTCGACGTCCTGCAAGCCCATGACCCGGTAGGTCTCCGGCCAGCGCCGGTCGTTGCAGATGCACATGCCCAGGTTGCCGCCCAGGGCCCGCCCCACCGGGAAGCCCAGGTTGCCCGGCTCGAAGTAGCGGTTCTCCAGATGCTGCCACGTGCGTTCCGGATCGAACTCGGCGTGGCCGGGCAGGTGCACCTTGCGGTACTTGCCGACCATACGGCCGGATTTGTCGACCAGGATGCAGGTGTTGTAGCGGTGGACTTTGCCGTCGTCCTCCGTCAGCTCCGCATAGCCCAGGCACAGGCCGATGCCGGCCTCCTTCGCCATGTCAAAGAGCGGACGGGTTGCCGCGTTCGGCATCTCATGCTCGAACCAGAGATCAAATTCGGCCTCGTCCTCGGCATACCAGCGCGGAAAGAAGGTGGTGAGGGTCAGTTCCGGGTAGACGATCAGGTCGCAGCCCTTATCCACGGCTTGGTCCATCAAGGCCAGCATGCGCGCGACCGCTGCGTCACGAGTCTCTGCCTTCTGGATCGGACCCATCTGGGCGCCACCGACGCGAAGGATGCGGGTCATGGTCTCGTCCTCGTGCTCAGTCTTCCGACGCCAGCGTGCCCGAGCCGGGATCGAGGTCGTGGACCGGGCGGCCGAGCGGCTTGGCGGCGTCCGGCAGATTGCAGGCCAGGAACTTGCCCCGCCCGGGCGCGGCCGCCACCTCGCCGTCGCGCCACACCACCTCGCCCCGGGAAAGTGTCATGACGGGCCAGCCGGTCACCTCCCGGCCCTCATAGGGGGTGTAGTCCATGGCGTCGTGCAGCATGGCATGGCTGATGGTCACTTTCTTGTCCGGGTCCCAGATGGCGAGATCGGCGTCGCCGCCCACGGCGATGGTGCCCTTGCGCGGATAGAGCCCGTAGAGCTTGGCCGCCCTGGTCGCCGCCACGTCGACGAAGCGGTTGAGGGAGAGACGTCCCTTGCCGACCCCCTCCGAGAACAGCAGGGGGAGGCGGGTTTCCAGCCCCGGCACGCCGTTGGCGATCTTGTCGAAGGACGTTGCAGACCCGTGGGCTTGCTTGCCTTCGGGATCGGCGTAGCGGTAGGGCGCGTGGTCGGAGCTGAAGACCTGGAAGATGCCGTTCGCCAGACCGCGCCACACGTGCTCCTGGTTGGCGGCGTCCCGGGGCGGCGGGCTGCAGACGTACTTGGCACCCTCGAAGCCCGGGCGGTCCAGGTCGTCGGCAGTGAGGAAGAGGTACTGGGGGCAGGTCTCGCCGTAAATCCGCAGTCCGCGGCTTTGAGCGGCTGCGATCTGCTCCATGGCTTCTCGTGCGGAGACGTGGACGATCAGGATCGGCGTGTCGGCGATTTCCGACAGGGCGATCGCCCTTTGCGTCGCCTCGCCCTCGCCGACGGCGGCATGGGCCACCGCGTGGTATTTGGGCGCCGAACGGCCGGCCGCGAGCAGCTTTTCGGTCAGCCAGCCGATGATGTCGTGGTTCTCCGCGTGGACCATGACCAGGGCGCCATGGGAGCGGGCGCAGGCCAGCACGTCGAGCACCTGGCGGTCGTCGAGCTTCAGGGACTCGTAAGTGAGATAGATCTTGAAGGAGGTGTAGCCGTCCTTGATGAGCGCCGGCAGCTCCTGGCCCAGCACCTGCTCCGTGGGGTCCGAGACGATGAGATGGAAGGCATAGTCGATGTAGGCCTTGCCGTCGGCCCGGGCGTGATAGTCCTTCACCACCTGGCGCAGCGATTGGCCCCGGTGCTGATCGGCAAAGGGAATGATCGTGGTGGTGCCGCCGCACAGCGCCGAGCGGGTGCCGGATTCGAAATCGTCGGCGGTCTCGAGCCCGCCC
>CALJXB010000384.1 GCA_937974415.1 uncultured Kiloniellales bacterium | reverse complement strand
CGACCAGGTCGTCGCCGGCGATGCCGGCCGGCTGCTTCAGCAGCTTGGCGCTCACTCAGGCGTGCTCCTTGACCACTGCGTCGAGCAGACCCGCCGCGGCGGCCGTGCCCCCGGATGCCTGCATGTGGCCCTTGGTGGCGGCGAGGCGCTCCCGCATGGCCGGGTCGGTGAGGCAGGCCTCGATCTTTTGGCCGAGCTCCACGTCCGTCCAGTCGTAGCGGTGCAGCCTGAAGCCGTGGCCGGTCTCCTGGACCCGCGTCGCGTTGTCGTGGCCGTCCCAGACGTAGGGCATGATGATGGCCGGCTTGCCGAAATAGAGGCACTCGGTGAAGGAGTTGTTGCCGCCGTGATGGATCACGAGGTCGACCTGGGGGATCACCGAAGGCTGGGGGTACCAGGACGCCAGGTGCACGTTGGGCGGCGTCGCGCCGGCATCGTAGGACTCCATGTAGTCGCCCACGTTGACGAGCGCCCGGTAGGGCATCTTGGCGATGGCGGCGATCACCCGCTTCAAGAGCTCCGTATCGCCCGCCCCCAGGCTGCCGTAGGAGACGTAGATCAGCGGCTTGTCGTCGTTGGCCTGGAAGGTCGGGACCTGGTAGGCCTCCTCCTCACGCACGCAGCCCTCCAGATAGCGGAACCGCCCGGGCTCGAGCGGCGTGCGGCGATTAAACTTCACCGGCTCGGGGTAGAGCAGAAGGTTGAGGTAGGGCGAGGCTTCGAAGAACTCGCCGAGCGGGTAGGGCTGCTCGCCGCACTCGGCCAGAAATGCGTTGAAGCGCTCGTGGATGGGCCGCACCACATCCTTGAAGCGCGCGTCGTAGGCCTCGAAGCACGCCTTGTCGTTCTCTCCGCAGCCCGAGAGGTGCGGCGGGATGTCCGGATCGGGGATCTCGTTCTCCGAGCAGGAGATGATCCGTACCCAGGGCACGCCGTACTGCTTGGTGGCGGGGAACAGCACCACGTTGTCGATACAGATCAGGTCGGGCCCGATGCGCTTAAGGATGTCCGGCAGCTCCTTCTCGGCCCAGACCGAGGTGTCTACGATCGCTTCCCAGCAGTCCTTCACGTAATTGTCGATCTGGTCGTAGGGGCTCTTGGAGAAGTTGGGAATGTGGCCGTTGATGAAGTCGGACCAGTACTTGGCCATCTCCTCCGGCGGCATGGGCTCGGACATATTGACGTGGAATTCCTCGAAGCCGTAGGCGTCGAACACCCCGGTGAAGCCGGGGTCGGCGATGAACACGGCCCGGTAGCCCAGGTCCCGGCAGGCCTGGGCGATGCCGACCGAGTTCAGCGCTGGCCCGAAGGCCGCCTCGGGAAAAAATGCGATGGTTTTCTGATCCGCCATTCTTCCGTCTCCCCTGTTCCGCGCGGGCCTTACGCTGGGGCCCTTCCCACTGTTACTACACGAGCCGCCGCCGGCGGCCAACAGCGCCGGACGCCAAAATCGCGCGAGCCCAAATTTCGCCGAATTCACTTGGATAATCGAGCTCTGACCTGCGTATGACGGACAGATGGCAAGTTCGGCGCCGGTCTTGGACCTGGAGGTGCGGCATGATCCTCGCGCGCGGCCCCATGACAGCTTTTCGCACAGCGGCCTTGGCGGCGTTTCTGGCGGCCGGCGCCGTGTCGCTCGCAGCCGGCCGGGCGGGGGCCGATCATATCGGACATTCCCTGCCGGCCCTGGAGCCGGCCGGTCTGATCTTCGCGGCCACATCGGTCGACGACATGCCGCCGGAGATGCGCCAAGCCTATATCCGCGGCATCCAGGAAGAGCTGGCGGCCCACCACTACGATCCCGGTGCCTCCGACGGGCTTCTCGGCCCCAAGACCCGTGCGGCGATCCGCAAGTATCAGCGCGATGCGGGGCTTGCCGTGGACGGGATCGCGAGCAAGGAGCTGCTCGATCATCTCAAGTTCGCCCAGCCCCGGGTCACTGCCAAGCCGGACCCAGAGCCCGATCCCTTGGTGCTGGAGGTGCAGACGCGCCTGCTGGCGCTCGGCTACCACCGCGGCGAGCTGGACGGTCGGATGGGTGCCGCGACCCGGGAGGCGATCCGCGCCTATCGCTACGATACCGGGCTGCCGATCAGCGGCGCCATCGACGGGCCTTTGTTGGCGAGCCTGCGCCCCGAAGCGGCCGAAGAGACCGACGAGGCCGGGGCGCTCGAGCCCGTCGGCCCCGTCGGCCCCGACGTGCCCGAGAGCGCCGAGACGGCCGAAGGCGGCGAAGAGGCCTGGCGCGAACCCGGGCCGGACTCGAGCGTACTCACGGCGACCCCGCCGCCGGCCGACTAGAGCGGGCTGCCGCCCCGTTTCGGCGCCACGAAGCGAGCGACGGTCAACTGCAGCAAAACCCGCAAAAGCAAGGTTTTTTTAACCGCTGTTTCACGACTTCCGGGCACCATGTATACCCTCAGGTGAAACGCGCCCGGCCCAGGGGGCGCTCGCTCCCGGAAACGATCGTCTCGATGCAGGTACTGGTTCTCACAGCTCCAAAAAACGGCGTCGGCCGGACGACGCTGGTCCACCGCTTGGCGCGCCAGGCGCTGCAAAACGATGCCGGCCCGGTGGTGCTGCTGGATGCCGACCCGCGGGGCGATTTGACCCAGATCTGCACCGAGCAGCCGCGCCAGGACATTATCGCCGTGCCTTGGGACGAGTCCTGCTCCGGCCCCAAATTTCAGCAGTTGAAGGCCAGGCCGGGCGGCCTGATCATCGTCGATGCCGCCTTGCCGGATCAGCCGAACACGCTACAGCAGGTGCTCTTGATCGCCGACCTGGTCGCCGTTGTGGTGCGGCCGCGCGAGGACGATGTCGCCCAGCTGAGCGCCACCGTCGACGCGATCGAGGCGGCCGACAAGCCCTTCTTCTTTCTGGTCAACCGGGCCAAGCGTCACGGCAACATGGCGGCTGCGACGGCAATCGCGCTGGCCCAGTACGGCGCGGTCTGTCCGATCGTCCTGCCGGAGGACGAGCCGGTTGCCCCCAGCCTGCGCGCCAGGGTCTTCCGCAAGAAAAAGAAGAACGAAGCCGACCTCAAGCGCGACCAGTTCTGGGCCTACCTGTCCGGACGGCTGGAGGCGCTTGGCGGCGAGGCCGCGCCGGCGGAGCGTGCCGAGTCCCTCGACGGCCAGCGGGAGCGCAGAAAGTTTCCCCGTCACAGCTACGACATTGGCGCGACCTTCACTTGGGACCGGCGGGTCTTCCCCTGCCGGATCCAGAATATTTCCGCCGGCGGCTTGGCCATGACCGCCGATATCGCCGTGCCTCTGGGCACCCGCTTGAAGCTCCAAATCCCCTATCTCGGCGAGTTCGATGCGATTTCGGTCCACCGCGATGCCATGTCCGCCGGCTTGCGCTTCGTCATCGACGAATGGCAGCAGGCCGCCCTGGTGCGCGACCTGACCGGCCTGATCGCCGCCGGCCCGGCCGCCAAGAAGGCCGGCGGCTCGAACAAGTCCCGACAGGCCCGCGAGGCCCGGGGGGAGGAGTCCGAGGGCGATCGGGGCGGGCGCCGCCGCGCCACGGAAGACAAGGCCAAGGGGGCGAGCGCCAGAAAACGCGCCCGCAGCTAGACCGCCCCTGGCCAAGCAAGCGGCCCCATGATCCTCGACCGAGCGCGCGGCCGCATCGCGGTCTCCGAACACCTGCGCGGCGCCGGCCTCAAAGCGCCTGCGGCGCGGTTTCATTTTCGGCGGACTGCAGGTTTCTCAATTCGCCTAGGTTCGAATAGCGGTTCCGGCCGCGAGGTCGCGCTATCCTGGCGATCGCGGTTTCGGGCGTGGTCAGGGTCGCCGGCAAGCGGGCAAAACGAACCCCCGGGTGGTCGGGAGAGGAACCGGCCCGGGGGTGAAGGCTCGAGAGGGATTATCGAGCGTTTAGAAGGCGCCGAGGAAGGGAACCGAGATCACCAACGCGAACGGTGTTGCGATGATCAAAGCGCTGGCCAACGCTATGAAATCAACGGCGTATGTGGCGATCTTGTTGATATACATGAGCTGGGCTTCCTTCTTATTCGACGCTTCGTTTCGCTCTGTAACAGGATTTGGGGCCGTTTCGCCCGGAGCAAAGTGACGGCCATCACAGAAGGGTGAGTTTTCGTGAAATTGGCTCGGCGGCCGGTTTATGTCGTTCGGCCCGCCGGCTCAGCCGGCCGCCCTCTTCTTGAGCGAAGCCCACCTCCCCACTCGACCGCCCCTGATCATACTGTCGTGGGCGCGCGTAGCGCGAGAGTGCGAAGCACTCGGGCTCCGCCCGCGCACTAGGTGGGGAGGTGGGCCGGGCAACATAGAGGGAGGCGGGCCGATAAAGAGGCGGGCCCCGCGTTCCCGTCGCTTCAGCCGGCGCCCTTGGGCGCCTTGTCCATCTGCAGGGTGTTGATGGCTTCCTGCAGGCCTTCGCGGTCCATGAGGTAGAGGCTGCGGCCTTTGCGCCGGATCAGGCCCGTGGGATAGAGCTGGGCCATCGCCCGGGCCGCGGTCTCGCGGGTGGTGCTGACCCGGCTGGCGATCTCGCGCACCGGCGGCAGCGGGCGGATCACCCAGAGGTCGGGCACGGCGGTATCGGGCTCGGCCATGCGCAGCAGCTCAGCGTAGACCCGCTGGGTGGCGGCCAGGGTGGAAAGCTCCATGATGCGCTGGTCGCTGAGGCGCACGATCTCGGCCAGGCGCTTGGCCACGCGGAAGGTCACCTCGGCGTGGCTGGTCAGGAGGTCGATGAAGGTCTGGCCCGGCATGATGGCGATCAGCGAGTCCTCGACCGAGACCACGCTGGCCGAGCGGGGCTGGTTGTCGATGGCGGCGAGCTCGCCGAAATAGCTGCCGGCTTTGGCGGTGGCCAGGGTCACCTCCTTGCCGGACAGGGAGAAGTTGACGATGCTGACCGCGCCGCTGGCGACGAAATAGACGTCCCGGCTCGAGCTGCCGCTGTCCAGGACCCGCTCGCCGTCCCGGTAGCGGCGCCAGCGGCAGCGCGCCTCGAGGCGCCGGATCTCATCCTCGTCCAGGCGCTCGAAGAGCTCGATCCCGCTCAGGGACTTCTCGTCGTTTTCGGCCACCTCTCGGGTCCTCTCCCTGGGGTACGCCCAGGTTCTCCCTGGACATCTCCCCACCCCTTGCCGTCGATGGTAGCACAGCCGGCGCCGCCGCGGGACGGCCCCTGCCGTTGGCGAAGCGCTCAGCCTTGGTCTTGCTCGATCGCCGTTTCGATGAGTTTGAGGGCTTCCTCCGCCTCGCCCCAGCGGTCCACCCGCACCCATTTCTCCGGCTCCAGGTCCTTGTAGTGGGTGAAGAAGTGGGAGATCTGGTCGATCAGGATCTTGGGCAGGCCGCGATAGGAGCTGATGTTGGTGTAGAACGGGTGGAGGGCGTCGGCCGGCACCGCCAGCACCTTTTCGTCGACGCCGGCTTCGTCCTCCATCAACAGCACGCCGACCGGCCGGGCGCGCACCACCGCCCCGGGCACCACGGGCGTCGGGCCGACCACCAGGACGTCCATGGGATCGCCGTCGGCCGCCAGGGTATGGGGGATGAAGCCGTAGTTGCCGGGATAGGTCATGGCGGTGTGCAGGAAGCGGTCGACGAAAATGGCGCCGGAGGCCTTGTCCAGCTCGTATTTCACTGGCTGGCCGCCGAGCGGCACCTCGATCACCACGTTGACCTCATAGGGCGGATTACGGCCCGCGGGTATCTTGTTGAGATCCATGGATTTCCTCCCCGCCCGCCGCACCGGCGGGCACTCCCCGGCCGCGGCGGCCCCTGCGGACCCTGCGCTCCGAAACCCAATAGGAGCCGGTTTCGCCGGCCCGTGCAAGCCGCCGGCCCGCCAATGGCATAAGGGGGGTCTGCGGAGGGCTCGCGGCCCGGCCTTATTCCGGCCATTGCCGTGCGCCCGGTCAGTACTCTGTTAAGGAGCGTTAAGTATAAGTATTTCCAGGAATAAACATGGTGAACGTTCGGTTCGATCTGCTGGTCTCAGCGCTGCGCCGCGGGGCACCCGTCGCGCTGCTTGCGGCTGCCTTGGTGCTGGCCGTGCCGGCGGCCTTGCGGGCGGCCGAGGCCGGGCCGTTTCTGCGCATCGGCACGGGCGGTGAGGCGGGCAGCGAGTTCGTCGTCGGCCAGGTCCTGGCAGAGGTCCTGCAGCAGGCTTTCAGCGGCGAAAATTGCGGC
>CALJXB010000383.1 GCA_937974415.1 uncultured Kiloniellales bacterium | reverse complement strand
TGCGCCCGGGATTGAGAACGCATTGCGGATCGAAGCCGTCTTTGACTCGCTCGGTGAGCGCCGCCTTGGCCGGATCTAATGGCTGAAAGACCGGTGTAGCAGCCTGTAATTCATCGGGCGCGCGCACCAGGGTCGCGTAGCCGCCGCAATCGGTCAGAGCAGCGCGAATAGCTGTGTCGGCCTGGTCTTGCCAGTGAGGCTGCGCCAACCAGATCAAGCCGCCGCCCCAGTCGAAGTAGTAGGGCGGGGCCTGGTCCTGCGTGAGGCGGGCAAGAACCTCGGGCGCCGAGCGAGGCGGCACGGAAAGGCGCCACACCGGGCACTCGGGAAGGCGCAAGAAGGGATCCACGTCCCTCACCTCCCGCCAGAACAGGGCGCTGTTGCGTCCGTGCAGTTCTTCATGCGCGCCGGACGCGGTCATGTTTTGGCGCAAGGCCTCGCAGCGAAAGGTGACCGAAGGCCCCGGCCCTTCAAGCCGCAGCGCCGTGACCGACTGCCCCGACGCCCCCGCGTCGGCCACGTAGCTCACCGCCGAACCGGCCGCCAGCCCAGCCGGGAGATAGGCCGCCCCGCTCACCTCATGGGGCGAGTTCAATGCCTGGGTCATGACCCCGAGCGCCTGACTGTCGTCCTGGCCGAAGATCATCACCGTGCGGGTCTTTTCGGGCCGGGGCAGAACTTTCAGGGTGACGTCGGTCATGACGGCCAGGGTCCCGTGGGATCCGGCCAAGAGCTTGCAGAGGTCGTAGCCGGTCACGTTCTTCACGACCCGGCCGCCCGACTTGAAGGCCTCGCCGCGGCCGGAGACTGCCTCGACGCCGAGGAAATGGTCCCGCGCCGCGCCCGATTTCAGGCGCCGAGGGCCGGAGAGGTTGCAGGCCAGTATGCCGGCAATGCTGCCATCGTCCGCGTCGTTGCCAAGCAAGGGGCCGAGGTCCGGCGGCTCGAAGGCCAGGTGCTGGTCGTGCTCCGCCAGGGTCTCCTCGATCTCGATCAGCGGCGTGCCGGCGCGGGCCGCCAGCACCAGCTCGTCCGGTTCATAGAGGGTGATTCCCGTGAGCGCCGAGAGTTCCAGGTCGTGGGCAGCCTGCACCGGCCGGCCAAGGCCCCGCTTGCTGCCGCGCCCTATGACCTCGAGCGGCGCCTCCTCGGCGACGGCCCAGGCGACCAACTCGGCCACCTGACCTGCGGACTCCGGTCGCAGGACAGAGCTCATGGCCTAGAACCGCGGCAGGTCCGGGAAGGGAATCTCGCCGCGGTGAATATGCATGCGGCCGAGCTCGGCGCAACGGTGCAGCGTCGGGAAGACCTTGCCCGGATTCAGGAGGGAGTCCGGATCGAAGGCGCACTTCACCCGTTGCTGCTGCTTGAGATCCTCCTCGGAGAACATTTCGCCCATGAGGTCGCGCTTCTCGACCCCGACCCCGTGCTCGCCGGTCAAGACGCCGCCGACGGAAACGCAGAGCTTGAGAATCTCCGAGCCGAGCTCCTCCGCCCGCTCGAGCTCGCCCGGATTGTTGGCGTCGTAGAGGATGAGGGGATGCAGGTTGCCGTCGCCGGCGTGGAACACGTTGGCGACCCGGAGGCCGAAATTCTCGCTCAGCTCGCGCATGCGCGTGAGCACGAAGGGCAGCTGGCGGCGCGGGATGGTCCCGTCCATGCAGTAGTAGTCGGGCGAAATGCGCCCGACCGCCGGGAAGGCCGCCTTGCGGCCAGCCCAGAAGCGCAGGCGCTCTTCCTCGCTTTCGGAGACGCGGCTATAGGTTGCGTCGTGCGCCTTGGCGATTTCGCCCACCCGTTCGATCAAGTGGTCGACCTCCACCTCGGGCCCGGCCAGCTCGACGATCAGAAGCGCCTCCACGTCGCGCGGATAGCCGGCCTGGATGAAGTCTTCGGCGGCGTGGATCGCCGGCCGGTCCATCATCTCGATGCCGCCGGGGATGATGCCGGCGCCAATGATCCCGGCGACCGTATCGCCGGCCGCCTCGCTGGCGGCGAAGCCGAGCAGCATGGCGCGGGCGCTCGGCGGCTTCTGCAGGATACGCACCGTGACTTCGGTGATCACCCCGAGCAGGCCTTCGGAGCCGGTCATGACGCCGAGCAGGTCGTAGCCCTCGGAGTCAAAATGCTTGCCGCCCAGGCGCACCACGGTGCCGTCGACCAGGACCATCTCCAGGCCCAGGACGTTGTTGGTGGTGAGGCCGTACTTCAGGCAATGCACGCCGCCGGAGTTCTCGGCCACGTTGCCGCCGATGGTGCAGGCGATCTGACTCGAGGGGTCCGGGGCGTAGTAGAAGCCGGCGTGCTCCACGGCGTCGGTGAGCCCAAGGTTGGTGACCCCGGGCTGGGCCACGACGCAGCGGTTGTCGAAATCGATTTCCAGGATGCGGCTGAACTTGGAGAGCCCCAGGGTGATGGCATCGGCCAGCGGCAAGGCGCCGCCCGACAGGCCGGTCCCGGCGCCGCGCGGCACCAGCTTGATGCCCTCCTCGTGGCAGTACTCGAGCACGGCGCTCACCTGGGCCGTGGTCTCCGGCAGCACCACGGCCAGGGGCAGCTGGCGATAGGCCGTCAGGCCGTCGGTCTCGTAGGGCCGCAGCTCCTCCTCGTGCTCGATCACGCCCTCGCCGGGCACGATCTCCCTGAGCGCCGAGACGATCTCCGCGCGCCGCGCTAGCACCGCCGCGTCGGGCTCGGGCATCCGCAAGCTCACCTGTGCGCCTCCCATTCGTGGACGGGCTATGATGCGATGGCCCCGGTGAGGGGTCAACGTCGGGGTCAACGACGCCCGGCAAGCCCTATCGAAGCCTAAAATGACAGTGATCGGCCAGAGTCCGGGCACAAAAAAAGAGCCGCGCCCCCGAAGGGACGCGGCTCTCGCGAATTCCGGATATGAGGTCTCAGCGACCGAAGGCAGTCAGTTCCTTAGATCTGTTAGCCTTGGCGCGCCTTGAAGCGCGGGTTCTTCTTGTTGATGACGTAGACACGGCCCTTGCGCCGCACAATGCGGCAGTTCTTGTCGCGCTGCTTCGCCGTCTTGAGGGAATTGACGACCTTCATGGCTCCAACCTCGATACTTGCTCGTTCCTCGGGGCCCATGCGGGCCCAGATGTTCGTCTCTGCGGCGTGCCACCCAGCCAGATCGCTCCTCCGACCGGCACGGCCCCGCCACGGGCGCGGGACCATAGGCGAGCCCGCCGAGGCTGTCAATGCGGGACGAGGGGGGTGCCGGGCGCCCATTTGAGGGCAGCACTCACGCCATCGCCGCGTCCCGCCGCGCCGCGCGGAGGTAGCGGCCGGGCGGGGCGCCGAGCTCGCGGCGGAACATGGCGACGAAGGCACTCGGGCTCTCGTACCCCAGGTCGTAGGCCACCGAGGTGACGGACTGGCCCTCCGCCAGCCGGCTGACGGCCGACAGGAGCCTCAAGCGCTGGCGCCAGGCGCCGAAGGTCATGCCGGTCTCGCGCCGGAACAGGCGGGCGAGCGTCCGCTCGCTGGCCCCGGCGGTGCGGGCCCAGTCGGCGAGCGAACGGCCGTCGGCCGGCTGGCCGGTGAGCGCATCGGTGATTGCGCGCAGGCGCCGGTCGGCGGGAAGGGGAAGATGCAGCGGCTCCGGCTCCAGGCTGCGCAGCCGGTCGGGGATGACCGCCATGAGGCGGGCTTCCGGGCCGTCCGGCGAGTAGCGCTCGGGCAGCGTCGCGGCGGTGAGGATGAGCTCCTTGAGGAGCGGCGGCACGGTCACGACGCAACAGGTCCGCGGCAGGCCCTCGGTCGCCACCGGGTGGATGTAGAGGGTGCGCATGGCCAGCGCGGCCGCGCTTCCAACCTCATGGCGCACCCCCGGCGGCACCCAGACGGCCTGCTGCGGCGGCACCACCCAGGTGCCCTCGCAGGTGCTCACCGTCATGACCCCGGCCACGGCGTAGACCAGCTGGGCGCGGAAGTGGTGATGGAGCGGGAAGTGGTGCGGGCCCCGATGGTCGCTGGCCACGGCCACGACGGGCCGCCCCGGGTCCTCCAAATCGCCCGGATGGGGGTCACTTTCCATTTGGCTGTTTCTCGACATTAAATGACTGATTATAGAAAGACCGGCATGACGCCAAGCCCTAAATTGACGCCATGCGCGGATGGCAGAACATCAGGGCCATAGGGGCTGGGGGCTGGAAGAGACCCGAGATCCTGCTGCTGATCTTCGCGGCGGCGGCGCCCCTCAGCTTTTCCACCTGGCAGGCCCTGCTCAACAACTTCGCCATCGAGCGCGCGGCCTTCACCGGCGCTGAGATGGGCATCCTTCAGAGCCTGCGGGAGGTCCCCGGCTTTCTCGCCTTCGCCGTCGTCTACGTGCTGCTGCTGATTCGGGAGCAGAGCCTCGCCATCCTGTCCCTGGTGGCGCTGGGCCTCGGCACGGCCCTGACCGGATTCTTCCCGAGCATCGTCGGGCTCTATGTCACCACCGTCGTCATGTCGATCGGCTTTCACTACTTCTACACCCTGGAACGCTCGCTGACCCTGCAGTGGATCGAAAAGCAGCACACGCCGGTCATCATGGGCCGCATGATCGCGGCGGCCTCGGTGGCCTCGATCGTGACCTTCGGGCTGATCTGGCTCGCCTTCGACCTGGCGGGGCTCGACTTCGTCTGGGTCTATCTCATCGGCGGCGGTGCCACGGTCGTTATGGCGCTGCTGGCGTGGACCGCCTTTCCCAGGTTCCCGGAGGTGGTGCGCCAGCACCGCCACATGGTGCTGCGCCGGCGCTACTGGCTCTATTACGCCCTCAGCTTCATGTCGGGCGCCCGGCGGCAGATCTTCATCGTCTTCGCCGGATTTCTCATGGTGGAGAAGTTCGGCTACTCGGTGGAAGAGATGACGCTTCTGTTCCTGCTCACCGCCGTCGTCAACACGTTTCTGGCGCCGCGCATCGGCCGGCTGATCGCGCGCTGGGGCGAGCGGCGGGCCTTGATCTGCGAATACGTCGGCCTGATCGGCGTCTTCGTCGCCTACGCCTTCGTGGAAAACGCCACCCTGGCCGCCGGGCTCTACGTGGTCGACCACCTGTTCTTCGCCATGGCGATCGCCATCGAAACCTACTTTCAGAAGATCGCCGACCGGCGCGACATCGCCGCCACCGCGGGCGTCAGCTTCACCATCAATCACATCGCCGCCGTCGTCATCCCGGCGGCCTTCGGCTTCGTCTGGCTGATCTCGCCGCCGGCGGTCTTCCTCGCCGGCGCCGCCATGGCGGCGGTCTCGCTGCTGCTGGCGCTGAACGTTCCGATGCGCCCGCAGCCGGGCCGGGAGGTTCTCTGGGGCCGCCGGCTTTCCGGCCCGGCCGAACTCGGCCCCGAGACGATCACCTAGAGCGCGATGAGGCCGGGGCCGTAATCGCCTGCCCCGCCCGGCCGATCACTCGCCGCGCAGTTTGCGCTGTACCGAGCCCGGCTCGAGGGATTCCAGGTAGACCTCGGGGCGGGTCAGCATGTCCTCGATCCGCGTAATGAAGCCCTGGCCGACCGTGGACTCCAAATCGATTTCACGCATGATGCGGCGCAAGACGGAACCGCCCGCGTCGAAGGCCTGCATATGGGCAACGGTGTCGCGCGCCAGCACCTCGCCTTTGCGCCAGTCGTCGGCGTAGATGCCCATGTCGTCCGGCACATCCCAGTAGCGCCACAATCCCTCCGCGTCCGTACTCACGGTGGGAAACTTGAGCCACTGCTCGTTCCACCAATCGGCGCTTTCCTCCGCCGCCTGGGTCGCTGCCGTTTGGTCCAGGTAGCCGCTGTCCTCGGTCGAGCTCTTGCCGCCATTTTGCATCGTTAAAGCGGTCCTTCCGCCAGAGATGAGAGACCTGCCTAGAGCCCGACCAATGGCCTCGCCGCCGCTCGGCGGAACCGACATGCGGCCTCAGACCCTTTCGAGCGTCTCTGCCGGATCATCGATCGGGCCTCTCGTTGCCTTTTCGATCGGCCCATTCTCCGTCGCGCTCAGGGCTTCGTCAATGAGTCGCCTGAGCACCTGGGGCTCAAGCGGCTTGTGCGCCAGACGACAGCCGGAGGCCCTGATGGACTCCGTTACACTCGCCGAGGTATCGCCGGTGACCACGATCGCCGGCACCGCCTCGCCGAAGGAGGTGCGAATCTTCTCCACGGCCTGGATCCCGTTCAAGCCACCCGATAGCCGATAATCCGCAATGACGAGGTCGGGTTTGCGCTCCGACAGGGACAGTTGGACGAGGGCCTCATCGACCGTGCTGCAGGCGAAGGCCTCGGCCCCCCAGGTCGTCAAGAGACGCTCCAGCCCCTGCAGGATCGAGGCATCGTCCTCGATCGCCACCAGGGCGCGGCCGACAAAGCTGGATCGGGGCCGCCGCTCGGCCGGCGCGCTTACGGTCCGGGCAACCATACCGGCCGCTCGCGGAACCTGGATGGCGAAGACCGAGCCCTCGCCCAGCTGCGAACGCACAAGGATCTCGTGGTCGAGCAACTTCGCGATTCTTTGTGCGATCGCCAGGCCCAGTCCCAGGCCCTTACGCCGGTCGCGGGCCGGATTGTCGACTTGGTAATAGTCCTCGAAGATGGTTTGCAGTTCGTCTTCCGCGACGCCGACGCCGCTGTCCCACACCTCGATCCGGACGTTGGGGCCGGCCCGGCGACACCCGACGACCACCGTCCCGTCCCGGGTATAACTGATGGCGTTGGCCACCAAGTTCTGCACGATCCGTTCCAGCAAAACCGGGTCGCTGCGGATCATCAGGCTCGACGGCAAGACCCGCAGATCGAGGCCCTTGTCCTGCGCCGGCAGCCTGAACTCCCGCTCGACGAAGCTCATGAGGTCGGAGACCGGGAATTCGGCGATTTCGACGCGAACGTGGCCGTCCTCCAAATTCTCGATGTCCAACAAGACGTCGAGCATGGTGCCCATCGCCTGGATCGCGCTGGACATTTCGTCGCAGATCGACTCCCGCTCCACCTGACGTTCGCTGCCCTGCAGAGCGGCCGTATAGAGGCTCAGCGACTGCAGCGGCTGGCGCATGTCGTGATTGGCCGCCACCAGGAAGCGCGATTTCGCATTGTTGGCCTGCTCGGCGGCATTGCGGGCCTGAACCAGAGCACCCTCGGCGGCATGGGACTTGCGCAGCAGTTCGTCGCCCCGGTGAATTTCGCGGATCAGGATCACCACCAGGAGCGCACCGCTGAACAGCATGCCCGCAAGAGACCAGCCGACTTCCCAATAGGCGGCCCAATCGCGGTCCCGCCAAAGGGGCCCGGTCGTGCTGTCGAGCCGGCGGATGGCGCCGATCATGTCGTGCAGGCCGGGGCCATGGGCCAAGACGGCGTCGCGGATCCGATCGAACCCGGCCGGATCGGACCGGTCGAGGCTTTCGAGCTCCGCCTTCAGCGTCTCGACGGCCGCCAGCAAGGGCCGGATCGCGGTGTCGATCTCGGCCTCGAAGGACTGGCGCAGGAGGCGGGCGTCATCGCCCTCCAGCAAGGCGACGAGCCGGCCGCGCAGGCGCACGACGCCGGCCGCCACGTCCTGGCGACCGACGTCCGCCTCGCTGTAGCCGTAGCGCTCCAGGTCGGCCAGCAGCCGGAGGTAATCGATCTCGACCTGGCTGGCCAGCCAGGTCGCGCGTGTCATCTGGCTGCCGAGCCCTTCCTCGACGGTCTGGGTCTTGAGGAAGCTGTGGATCAGGCTGACGAGAAAGATCGCGAGCGTCAGGCTCGGGAGAATAAACCGCCGAAATCTGGTCCAGTCGCTCACGACAGGCCTCGCATCTGTCCCGGCTCGGCCCGAGCCGCACCAGCAGGTGACACCGTTCTAACAAGTGACTGGGGATCGCCAAACATAAATCGGCAGACCAAGTTCCGGGGGCTGGACGCTCCGGCCGCCGTCGACGACGGCAGGGCCAACCGGGACGCTGCACCCGACAGGCTGTCCGAAAAGGATGAAAAAAGGCTGATACGCCGATGGGCACGCCGACCTGGCCCGAACAGGAGGCTGACCGGCCGGGGCCGGGCGGGCGGCGGGGGACGGGCGGCCCGGGAATGGGCGGCCCGGGAATGGGCGCGGGGACGGGCGCTAAGGCGCGGGCCCGGCCACAGAGTCCGGCGGGCCCGGCTCGTGGATCATCTCGACGGCGGCATCGCCGTCGCCGAGGCAGAGGGTGCGCCAGGCCTGGGCGATTTCGGCCGTGCGGCCGTACCGGCGCTGGATGCTGCCGACCGAGGCGGCGCGGCAGATGAAGAACTCGGCGTTGGCCAGGCCCTCGTCG
>CALJXB010000382.1 GCA_937974415.1 uncultured Kiloniellales bacterium | reverse complement strand
GAGGTTGATTCGGTTGTTCTGGGCCGAGACGCCCATCATCTCGCTGCCGCGCCAGGCGACCGGGCGCAGGTAGCCGTCGGCGATGCCGTTGACCCGCAAGACCTCGCGCGCCGCCTCGTCGATCTCGGCGACGCTGTAGGGAATTTCGAAACCCAGGAGCCGGGCGGAGCTATGCAGGCGCTCGTGGTGCTCGGTCATCTTGAAGATACGGCCGCCGTAGGCCCGCTCGCCCTCGAACACGCAAGACCCGTAATGCAGGCCATGGGTCAGGACATGGACCCGCGCCTCGCGCCAGGGCACGAGTTCGCCGTTGAACCAGATCTGACCGTCCCGGTCATCGAAGGGTAGCATGGACATGGATCTCACCCCCCAAGCTCAAGCGCTTCAGCGGACGGGCACTCTTGGCCAGCGGTGCCGTTCCGTGAAAATCCGGCCCGGTTTGGCGCCACGGGCCGGAAAAACGAAAAAAAACGACCGTCACGCGATCAATTCGCTTCGAAGACGGGTTGCGCGATGTAGCATTCATGGGCAAATATGTCAACATGGCTGACATAAAAATCGGCGCCAATCCCCTCTTCCTGCGCGAAGAGGAATTGCGCCAAGGCATGGAACTGCTGTTCTTCGCGTATCGCGACTTCATCGCCGAGCCGGACAAGATCCTGGCCGGCTACGGCTACGGCCGGGCCCACCACCGGGTGATTTACTTCGTCGGCCGCCACCCGGCGATCACCGTCAGCGAGCTCCTCGCCATCCTGCAGATCACCAAGCAGAGCCTGTCACGGGTCCTCGGCCAGCTGGTGCGCGACGGACTGATCGTACAGCGCCAGGGGCTGCGCGACCGCCGCCAACGGCTGCTCGAGCTGACCGAGGCCGGCCGCGACCTCGAGCGCCGCCTCAGCGAAGACCAACGCGCCCGCATAGCCCGCGCCTATCGGGACGCCGGGGCCGAGGCCGTCGAGGGCTATCGCACGGTGTTGCGCAACCTGATCAACGAACGCGATCGCCGGCGATTCGAGCCTGGCGAGACCGTGCTGCCCCTCACCTCCAAACGGAGCGGTTGAAAACCGCGAGGCCGATCCGGCATGCAGGACGACACCGCGCATCTTCTGGTCATCGACGACGATACGCGCCTGCGCGATCTGCTGCAGCGTTACCTGAGCGAACAAGGCTTCCGCGTGACCACGGCGACCGATGCAGCCGACGCCCGGGCCAAGCTCAGGTCCCTGACCTTCGATCTGCTGGTGGTCGACATCATGATGCCGGGCGAGAGCGGCTTGAGCCTGACGCGCACCTTGCGGGAGCAAAGCGAGGTGCCGATTCTGCTGCTGACTGCCATGTCGGAGGCCGGCGACCGCATAGAGGGCCTATCGAGCGGTGCCGACGACTATCTCTCGAAACCGTTCGAGCCCCAGGAACTGGTGCTGCGGATCAACGCCATCCTGCGCCGGATCCGGCCGCCGCTGGAAATCGGGGCCGATCACTGTGTGAGCTTCGGCCAGTTCAGTTTCGACCCGCAGCGCGAGGAGCTTCGGCGCGGCACCGACGCGGTTCGTCTGACGGCGGCCGAGGCCTCGCTGCTCAAGGCCCTGGCGCGCCGGCCCGGCAACGCCCTGTCGCGCGACGAATTGATCGCTGAGAGCCCGGTCATCGCCAATCTGCGCACCGTCGACGTCCAAATGGCCCGGCTGCGCCGCAAAATCGAGGATAATCCCCGCTTTCCACGCTATCTTCAGACGGTACGGGGCATCGGCTACGCCCTCATGCTGGACTAGTCAAATTGGGGCAAGCGTCTGCTAACTTGGCACCGCGATGCTAAATCCAAGGAGCGATCCCATAGCGACGCGACACACAAAGCCAATTCGCCCGGGCGACCTGTTGCGGGGCGCGAAACGGTGGATCAACCGGTTCTTGCCGCGCACCCTCCTGGGGCGGTCCATACTGATCATCGGCGCGCCGCTCGTGCTGGTACAGGTGATTGCGACCGCGGTGTTCTACGAGCGCCACTACGACAACATCACCAAGCGCCTGGCCCAGGCGATCGCCGGCGAGGTGGCGGTCGTCATCCAACTGCTCGGTGACGCGCCGGAGGACTCGCTGTCGGGCGGGCAGCTCAAACTCGCCGAGTCGGTGCTACAATTCGAGATCGGCTTCGAGAACGGCGGCCTCTTGTCCGAGGAGGCCCCGCCGTCCGATGACAGCGTGCTCGACCGCAAACTGACCAACGCCCTGGACCTGCGCCTGGATTTTCCTTTCCAGATCGACACCGTGTCGTCCGAAGATCTGGTGTGGGTCTGGGTCCAGCTGCCCGGCGGTATCCTCTCCGTCCGGCTGCCGCGCAGCCGGTTGTTCAGCGACACCACTTACATCTTCATCGCCTGGATGGTGGGCTCGTCCGTCGTACTGTTCGCGGTGGCCACCTTCTTCATGCGCAATCAGGTGCGACCGATCCGCCGGCTGGCCAAGGCCGCGGAGAGCTTCGGCCGGGGCATCGACGTTCCCGGCTTCAAGCCGCAAGGCGCCGAGGAGGTCCGCCTGGCCGCTCGCTCATTCCTGCAGATGCGCGAGCGCATCCGCCGCCAGATCGACCAACGCACTATCATGCTGGCCGGCGTGAGCCACGACCTGCGCACGCCGCTGACACGTATGAAACTGCAGCTGGCCATGGCCGGGGAAGACCCGGAGGTGGCCAACCTGGCCTCCGACGTGATCGA
>CALJXB010000381.1 GCA_937974415.1 uncultured Kiloniellales bacterium | reverse complement strand
CATGCGGGGTTGGATCTCCGAGACCCCTAACTACCGGGACCCAGTGCCCGTGGGCGAGGTCATGCCGGGCTTCACGGTCTCCGAAGTGGCGGCCTCCAACCATCCGGACTACGCCGTCGGCGAGCTGGTGGCGGCGCGGGCCGGCTGGCGCGACTGGGCGGTGAGCGACGGCTCCACCATCGACCGCAAGGTCGACCCGGCGATCGCCCCCGTCACCACCGCGCTGCACGTGCTCGGCCATACCGGCTTCACCGCCTATCTCGGCCTGATGGAGGCCGGCCAGCCCGTGGCCGGCGAGACCGTGGCGGTCTCCACCGCGGCCGGCGCGGTCGGCTCCATGGTCGGCCAGATCGCCAAGCTGAAGGGCTGCCGGGCGGTCGGCATCACCGGCTCCGACGACAAGGTGGCGGCCTGCACCGGGCAGTTCGGCTACGACGCGGCGGTCAACTACAAGGCCCACCCGCCGGTGGACGCCCTGGCGGCGGCCCTGGGCGAAGCCGCGCCCGAGGGCATCGACGTCTACTTCGACAACGTCGGCGGCGAGATCTCCGACGCCGTCCTGGCCCACATCAACGTGGGCGCGCGCATCGTCGTCTGCGGCACTATGGGCATCCGCGACGTGGCGACCGGCGAGCCCCAGCCGCCGGGCCCGCGGGTCAACCGCACGCTGCTCATCAAGCGCGCAAGGATGCAGGGCTTCCTCTTCTTCGACTACGTGGAGCGCATGCCGGCGGCCCTCGCGGAGCTGGCCGAGTGGGTACGCGAAGGCAAGCTGACCTACGCCGAGGACATCATCGACGGCCTTGAGAATGCGCCGGCGGCCCTGGTGCGCCTGCTCTCCGGCGATAACCGGGGCAAGATGATCGTCAAAGTGGGGCCCGAACCAGACAGCGAGCCGGGTTAGGACCCGGCGAGACCCGCCGTGCTGTCCATCAAGCTGCTGGGCGGGTTCGAGGCCCACTTCCAGTCGGGCGAGTCAATCCCGCCGATCGGCCGCAAGGCCCAGGCCCTGCTGGCCACTCTGGCCATGGCGCCCGGCACGCCCCAGCCGCGCGAGAAACTCGCCGCCTTGCTGTGGAGCGACCGCGGCGAGGCCCAGGCCCGCTCCAGCCTGCGCCAGGCCCTCAGCGAGCTGCGCAAGGCGCTCGCCGCGGCCGACCCGCCGCCGTTAGAGACCGCGGGGGAATCCGTGACCCTGGCGGCCGATGCGGTCGTCGTCGACGTCGATGTGTTCGGGCGCTTGATCGACGGCGGCGAGCGCCCGTCTCTCGAATCGGCCGCGGAGCTCTACCGGGGCGATCTCTTGGACGGCCTCGCGGCGCCGGACCCGGCCTTCGAGGACTGGCTGCGGGACGCGCGGCAGCGGTTGCGCGACCGTGCCCGCGAGGCCCTGTCGCGGCTCATGGAGCTGCAGCGTGCTGACGGCGAGGCGGAGGCTGCTCTCGCCACCGCCCGGCGGCTGGTCGCCCTGGATCCCCTGCAGGAGTCCGCCCATCGGGCGATCATGCGGCTCCATGCGGCGCTGGGCGAGCGGACGCTCGCGCTGAAGCAATACCAGGCCTGCCGGGACCTGCTGCGCGACGAGCTGGGCGTGGAACCGGACCGCGAGACCGAGCGGCTCCACGAGGAAATCAAGCAAGACGCCCAGGGCGGGAGCGAAACACCCGCCGAGCCGGCGCCGCCGGAGAAGCCGGCGATCGCGGTGCTGCCGTTCGACAATCTCTCCGACGACCCGGAGCAGGCTTATTTCGCCGACGGCATGACCCGCGCCTTGATCACCGAACTGGGCCGCTTGCCGAATCTGGCCGTGGTGGCCGCGGCCTCCACCTTCGCCTACGAGGGCCGGCGGGTCGCTGTCGCCGAGGTCAGCCGAGACCTGGGCGCGCGCTACGTGGTGGAGGGCGGCATCCAGAAGTCCGGCCGCCGCTTTCGCGTCACCGCCCAGATGACCGACGCGGAGACCGGCCGGCAGATCTGGGGCGACCGCTTCGACGGCGACCTGGGCGACATCTTCGAGATCCAGGACGAGCTGACCAAGCAGATCTGCGGCCATCTCTACCTGCCGCTCCTGGAACACAGATACTTCACGGCCAGGCAAAAGCCGACAGCCAGCGCCGACGGCTACGATCTTTACATGCGCGCGCTCCATCACATCGAGCGGCCGATGCGATCGGGCACGAAGGAGGCCCTCGACCACTGCCGGCGCATTCTCGAGATCGATCCCGATTTCGCCCTGGTCTACGAGCTCCTCATGTGGATCCACATCCACGAGGCCTGGAACGCCTGGGTCGAGGATCCGGCCCCGGCCCTGCAGGCGGCGCGGCGGGATGCGGAGCGGGGAGTCGCCATCGCCAACACGGACGCCTATCTGCGGGGCTCCCTCGGCTTCGTCGAAGTTCTGCAAGGCGATATCGAGGGCGGGCTCGAGCACCTGCGCTCGGCCGTGGACCTGATTCCCGGCGATCCGGCTTACCGCGCGCTCTACGGTGGCGCCCTGTCTTTTGCCGGAAAAACGGACGAGGCTTTCGCCGTATTGGCGGAGACCGAGCGGCTCAGCCCCGGCTACCACGTGACCCGCCTGTTCGAGGGCGATGCGCGTTTCGTGATGGGGCGCCCGGCCGAGGCCGTGCCCTTTTTCGAACAGTTCCTCACCGTCCTGCCGGACTTCAGCTATGCCCGGCTCTATGTCGCGGCCTGCCAGGTGGAGCTGGGCCAGGCGGAGGCCGCGCGCGAGACCGTGGCGAAGATCGCGGAGTCCAGCCCCGACATGACGGCGAGCTATGTCCGGAAACTGCTCCGCGCCCGCGACTCGGCGTTGGTCGCGCGCTTGCTGGATGCTCTTGGCACCGTCGGACTGCCGGAAGGCGAGGCAGCGGGCTAAGGCTCCCTTGTTTCAAAGTCTCGCGCCCCGATCTAAAGTCGAGCGACGGCATTTTGAAAGGCTAGAGGCATGGCGAACCACGACCTCGACCTCTTCGTCATCGGCGGCGGCTCGGGCGGCGTGCGCGCGGCGCGCATGGCAGCGCAAGCCGGCGCCAAGGTGGCCATCGTCGAGTCCTACCGCTACGGCGGCACCTGCGTCATCCGCGGCTGCGTGCCCAAGAAGCTCCTGGTCTACGCCAGCCACTTCCACGAGGACTTCGCTGACGCCGCCGGCTTCGGCTGGCAGGTCGGCGAGGCCGCCTTCGACTGGGCGCGCCTCATCGCCAACAAGGACCGGGAGATCGACCGCCTGGAAGGGGTCTACGAGCGCCTTCTTAAGGAGTCCGGGGTCGAGGTGCTGCGCGGCCACGGTCGTCTGCTGGACCAACCCCGGGTGCACATCGAGACCGCCGACGGCGAGCAGGAACGGAGCCTCTCGGCCGAGACCGTCC
>CALJXB010000380.1 GCA_937974415.1 uncultured Kiloniellales bacterium | reverse complement strand
CTACAATCCCTATGGTGGGGTCAACAATTCGCCGTCGTTTTATGTCTTCGAGGAACGGCCGGAAGTTTACCGGGAGCGCTTGCGCACCTTCGATCAGCGCCGCCCGCATCTCTCCCGGGACATGGATGTCTCGGCCGAGGAGATCCGCGACATCATGGCCTACGTCGAGACCCTTGAAAGGCCGTGACGGTTAGCGACCGAGAATCACATCGACCACCAAGAGGGGCCAAGTCGCTCCCATCTTGAGCGCGTCAAGGAGCTGCGGGCCGAAACTCCATTCGCCGTCCCACTCGCTCGACAGGTAGCCGCCGGCCACCCCGAGCACGCCCAGCAGGTAGAACAGAAGGACGGCGATCACACTTTTCTTGACCACGAGGAGCACTCCTCCAATCGGCGGCCCGGTTCGCGGCGCCTGCCAGATCGGCCGGGCGAGCGTCCGCTTCGGCCAATCGGCTCACGCCGCCAAAATTGTTCCCTTGCAGTCCCCCGCCGGTCGGCGCGGGTCGTCAGCCGAGCTGTTTGTGCAGCCTGGCCAGCTCCTTCTTCACTTCCCGCGCGCCGTTGGCGTTCCAAATCGGGCAGGCCGTCTCCACATGCAAGCCGCCGGTGCGGAAGTTGCGGTTGATCGTCTTGACCCAGTAGGTGACCTCGTTGGCGAGCTTTTGGCGCTCGCCCGTCGAAATCTCCGCGCCCTGAATCGCGGTCAGGGTCGACTTGCGAATGTCGCTCGCCGAGCGGGTCTCGCCGCAGTGCTCGGCCATGACCGACCACTGGGTCAGGTTCTCCACGGCCTGCAAGGCCCGTCGCAAGTTGAACGCCGAAGCCGGCGCCGCGCTGGCCGCGAGAATGGCAGCGGCCATAACGATTGAGATCGATCGCACCACAGGAACTACCCTCTCTAATCCTTCAACACCATCGAATGCAGAAGATCCGGTCGATGTCGCCGTCTCTCGCCCTCTACATTTGCCCCTCTAGGTGTTAAGAGACTTTCAAATCAAGCATTTGCAATAAAACTATAACGTAATCGAGACATTACATGATAATGCATAAATAAAGCACCGCATATACGCCAATAGTAATACTGAAAATAGGACGCATGGCCGAAGCGCCATGATCGGCCGCGGGTATTGTCGACCGGCCGAGCCCGCCCGCCGTATCAGGGCTCGAGACGGTCCGGCGCTCGGCACTGGCTGCAGCTCCGGACCGGCTATCTTTTACTTGTGGGGGATGGCGTCGTCAGGATCCGGCGGCGCCGGTCGCGGCACGGATCTGCCGTACCGCCGCCTCGATCTTCAAGTTGAGCAGGGCCTCGCCCCGTTCGGCGGTGGCGCGCCGCGGGTCGCCGCTGACGCCGGTGGCCTCGTTGGCTCGGCCGCCGTTGGGTTGCAGGCGCTCGGCGCGGATGCCGGCGGGATAGGTCGCCATCAGCTCCGAGGTGTCGCGGATGCCGGCGTGGCGGCCGATGGTGACCTCGCTCTCGCCCTCGGCCTCGAGCCACGCGACCTGGCCGTTGGCGGCGTAGTAGTCGCCCACGTGTAGCACCGTGACCCCCTCGCCGGACCAGGCCTCGGTGAGCGCCGCCGCCACGGCGGCCTGGGCGTCTTGGTTGCCGGCACTGTCGCCGACCAAGGCGATGGTGGCGAAGCCGTGGGCGCGCAGGCTGCGCGCCGTGTGCTCGAGCACGGCTGCGAAGATTGGCTCCGGGATCGATAGGGTGCCGGCGAACGCCATGTGGCCCGACGGCGGTTCGGTCTCGCCTTCCGGCACATAGGCCATGACCGGCGCCACCAAGGCGTCGCCGAGGCGCTCGGCGATGGCCCCGGCGGCCCGGCGGACGATGTAGTTGTGCTTGCCCAGCACCATGTGCGGGCCGTTCTGCTCGACCCCGCCGGTCGGGACGATGACCGTGGTCCTGCCCTTGGCCAAGGCCTCGCGCACCTCCACCCAGGTCATCTCCTCGAGATGGACGGTGCGGGGCAGGGGGGCGGTCAGCGGCTGCGGGATCGCGGTCAGGCTGACCAGGAGGACCGCGATGGCGGCGGCGGCGACGGTCCGCAGGACGCGCCGCTCGCGGCCGAGGGTGCGGGCGAAGAGCCGCCGCAGGGGCAGCAGGTAGAGCGCGATCACTCCGTCATAGGCCTTGTGCTCGTCCTTGTAGAGGCCGAAGGCGAAGTCCTCGCGCTCGCGGGGCACGTAGAGCGTGCCCGCCATCCAGTCCCAGACGGCGAAGATGAAGCCGAGGTTCTTGTCGAAGTGGCGCCGCGCCGAGCTGTGGTGGATCTGGTGCTGGGCCGGGCTGATGAGGATGTGGCTGAGGGCGCGGGGGTAGGGCAGCCAGACGTGACTGTGGCGGAGGTTGTAGCCCAGCAGGTAGAAGGCGAAGACCCCCACATTGAGGCCGAAGACCGCCATGACCCCCGGCACCTCCGTGTAGAGGTAGGCGAAGACCCCGTGCAGCGCCCCGGTGAGCAGGCCGCCCGCGCTGGCGGTGAAGAGGGTGTCGACCGGGTGCATGCGGTAGACGGTGATCGGGGTCAGCACCTCGGCCGAATGGTGGACCTTGTGAAACTCCCAGAGGGCCGGGACCTTGTGCTGCAGATAGTGGGTGACGAAGACGCTGAGATCGAGGGCCAGCAGCAGGCTCACGGTCATGACGGCGATGCTCGCCGGGCCGGCCTCCAAGCCGGGCCCCTCGGGGCCCCAGAGCGCCGCCAGGAGGCTGCCGCTCCACTCGGTCGCCGCCGCCGCGCCGAGTACCAGCGGCGCGAAGAGGAACGGGTAGGCCAGCTTGTTGACCAGGAAGAACTTGTAGTCGGTCCAGGCCGAGCTGTGGTTATAAATGCGCTTGGCGAAGAGCTGACGCCAGAACCCGCCGTCGGCCTCGGCCTCGCCGCGGTCGCGCGCCGCCGCATGGACCAGATAGGCGAGCGCCAAGGCCGTCACCAGGTAGAACAGATAGATCCTCTGGTCCGGGCTGAAGGGAATCAAAAACGGCGCGGCGAGCGCATCCACCAGGTTCGAGAGCTGTTCCATGCCGGCACGGAATGTGGCTGTCTAAGGCGACAACAGCTATAACCGCGCCAGGCTTAACGTCCTTTTAAGACGGCTCGGGTGGGATGGTGCTGTCGCCTCCACGCCGGCAAGGAGAGTGGTGGACGTGCGCGCCAGACCCGAAGACCTGAGCCGCCTTCTCGAGCTGCACCCTGTCTTGGCATGCCTGGCCATGCTGGGCGGGCTCGCCGCGACCATCGCGCTCGCCTGGCTGCTGCCGGCCGGCGCCGGCGGCGCCGTTTTCGCGCTCGGCCTGGTGGTTTTTATGCTGGGCTGGCCTTACCTCCTGGTCTTGCACCTGGAGGACACCTTCGGCGATTTCACCGAGGTCAAGCGCTGGCTCGTCACCGCCTGCTACGTCGCGGCCCTGGTGCTGCTGCCCCTGGCGCTCATGATCATCGAGCTGTTCTCCGGCTGGGGCTGGTCGCTGCTTTTTCTGGTGGCCTGGGGCGCGGGCTGCGTGGCGGCGGGCTATCTGCTGTGGGCCGCCAACCAGGCGCTGGTCTTCATCGAGGAGCGCCGCTGGGTCGCGCCGGAGCAGTTGGTCCCGTCGTTCCTCATGATGTTCGCCCTGCCGGTCACTATTCCCTATATGCAGCACCGGCTGCGCACGGCCCTGCGGGAGGCCCGCGAGGACGAGTGGAGCGCGGCCTGAGGCGAGATCAGCCGGCGCGACGCGCGGTGTAGTAGTGCCAGCCGATCTTGCCGGCCTCCGCGGCCTCGACCCAGAGCTGGAACTGGGCGAGGGCATGGTCGGTCTCGACCGCCGGCAGGCCGACGGGATGGCGCTCCAGGTGGGCGACGGCGGCGGCCCGGATGGCGGCATAGCTGGGCGCCACGTGGGGCGACCAGTCCTCGAAGCGCACCACCTCGAAGCCGAGGGCGGCGAGCGCCCGGTCGTAGTCGCTCCGGTCCCACATGCCTGGCGACTTGACCCGGGCGTAGATCGCCTCCCGGTCCGCCTCGCCGACCCAGCGGGCCAGGGTGACATCGGACAGCACCAGCCAGCCCTCGGGCCGGAGCATCCGCGTGGCCTCGGCCAGCACCGCCACCTTGTCCGGCGAATGCAGGAGTGATTCCTGGCACCACCAGAGATCGAAGCAGCCGTCGGCGAAGGGCAGGCGGTGAAAGTCGGCGCCGAGGAAGGCGACCCGCTCGCCCAGCCCTGCGTCTCTGGTCAGCGCCAGGCCCTGGTTCAGTTGGCGCTCGGAAATGTTGCTGGCGAAGACCCGGCAGCCGTAGCGGTCGGCCAAGTGCCGGGCCGCC
>CALJXB010000379.1 GCA_937974415.1 uncultured Kiloniellales bacterium | reverse complement strand
GCAGTTGCCGACGCCGCTCGACTGCATCAAGAGGGCACCCTTGGCGCCGCCCAGCCAAGCTCCGGCCAAAACGGCGATCCCTTCCTCCTCGGTGGTCAGCGCGACGGCCCGGATCGCAGGATCGTCCCGGCAAAGCTCGATCAGGGCCTTGTGGCCGGCATCCGGCACATAGGCCACCTGGCTGAGGCCGGCGCGGCCGAAGAGGCCATGGATCTCAGACGGCCAGGCCTTGGGGGCCAGATCGCTTTGCGGCAAATCGGGCATGGGCACCTCGGTCTTGCGTTGCTTTCCATGGCACCGCGGCCGTCACAAGGAGCCATGGCTTCGGCGTAGAAGGCGTATGGCTTCCATTCATGGCGGGGCGATGCCTATGGACGACTGTTTCGCCAAGACTTGTAGCACAGTTGTTTCGGCGGCAATTATTCTCGGGCGGCACGCGACACCAGGCTTTCACCCGTTGGCGGGCGGTGTCCGTGCGGCTAAAGTCCCTGCCCATGAAGAAAGCCGATATCGCCGCCTTTTTCGACCGCCTGGCCGCCGAAATCCCGATCCCCAAGGGCGAGCTCGAATACATCAATCCCTACACCCTGCTGGTCGCCGTGGTGCTGTCGGCCCAGGCGACCGACGTGAGCGTCAACAAGGCGACCCGGCCGCTGTTCGAGAAGGTGAAGACGCCGGAAGCGATGCTGGCCTTGGGCGAGGCCAAGCTGAAGGGCTATATCAAGACCATCGGGCTCTATAACTCCAAGGCCAAGAACGTCATCGCCCTGTCGCGCATGCTGGCCGAGCAGCACGGCGGCCAGGTGCCGGCCTCGCGCGAGGTGCTGGAGACCCTGCCGGGGGTCGGCCGCAAGACCGCCAACGTGGTCCTCAACATCGCCTTCGGCCAGCCCACTATCGCGGTCGACACCCATATCTTCCGGGTCGGCAACCGCACCGGCCTGGCGCCCGGCAAGACGCCGCTGGAGGTCGAAACGAAGCTCGAAAAGGTCGTGCCCGAGGCACGCAAGATGCACGCCCACCACTGGCTCATCCTGCACGGGCGCTATGTCTGCAAGGCGCGCAAGCCCGATTGCCCGGCCTGCGTGGTGCGCGAGCTCTGCGCCTACAAGGCCAAGACGACTCTGGAGGCCGCCGCGCCTGCCAAATCCAAGGCCAAGGCGCGCAAGCGGGCCTGACGGCGAGCGCCCTCTATGTTGACGGCCCACCTCCCCACCCGACCACCCACGGCATCGTAAGCTAGGGGTGGTCGGGTGGGGCGGCGTAGCCGGGCGCTGCGCGCGGGCCGGCGCTGTAAGGCTTACCCGCCCGCGCCGTCGTTGCGGGCGCGCAGCAGCTTGTTGAGGCAGGTCCGCGGGGCCATTTTGGTCGCGCCGTCCTCGCGCGCCTCCAGATAGGTGACTTTGTCGCCGCTGCGGTCCGGATAGAGCACGACGTCGAGCACGCAGTCTTCGGCGCGGTATTGCCAAAGGCTCGCCGGTGCCTCACGGCGGATCAGCTCGGGTGCGCCCAGGAAGGCGCTCAGGCTGGCCGGGCCCATGCCGATCAGCTGCTGGGGATCGTCGTCGATGGCCGGCTCCGGCGGCAGGGCTGCCAGGGTTTCGGCTTGTGGCGCTGCCGGATTCTGGGCCGCTGCCTGTGGCTCTCCCGCTTCGCTCTCGGGCGCGGGCTCCGGGGAGATGACCTCGACCACCTGGCCGGTTTCACCGCTCGGCCCGGTCACCCCGGTGGCGTCCGCTTCGCCGGGATCGTCGCCGAAAACCGTGCCGCAGGCCGAGAGCGCTAGGGCCGCGGCGATCAGGACGGCATGGCGGACGCCTGGGATTCGGGTCAGGCCGGATGCGGAGCTGGACATCGATGCCTCGTTCCTTAGCGAATCTTATCCGGTGAGGGCCCCGGCGCGACGCTTCAGGTCTTCGAAGACGTGCACCATGAACCCGGTCGCCACGATCGGGGCGAAAAGGTTGACGAGCGGGATGGTCATCATGACGGCGATCAAGATTCCGGCCAAGAACAAACGCCCGCGAAAGCGCCGCCGGGCGCGCTTGGCGTCGCTCGGGGTCTGCCGGCGCAAGGCCACGATCTCGAAATACTCGCGGCCGAAGAGATAGCCGTTGACGCCGTAAAACAGGAACAGATTGAGCGGCGGCAGGAAGATCAGCAGCAGGTAGAACGGCAGCGCCAGGAGGTTGATGGCGACCGTGACGGCGGCGAAGGCGAGGCCCGAGCGCAGCATTTCCCCCACCGGCTGCGGGCGGGCCGGCGGGAGGGCGGGGTAATGGCGCGCCTCGACCGCCTCGGCGATGTCCTCCAGCAGGAAGCTCATCACCATCACCATGACCGCCGGGAAGAGGATGAAACTGGCGAAGAGGACGCCGCCGACCCCGGCCGCGCCGAACAGCACTTCCAGGGTGTCGCGCCAGAAGCCTTGCGGGTCCATCCAGTCGAGCAGCCAGCCGCCGCCCCAGGACAAAAGCAGCCCGGCGACGATCCACAGCAAGACGAAAACGACGACCGAGAAGCCCAGCGAGCGCAGGAGCACCCGCCGGAAGGTCGGGTCCGAGCATTGCTGGATGGCTTTGGACAGCGCGGCAAACATGGCGGCCCACCATGTAGCGTGACCCGGACTCCCAGACAAGCCAAGACAGCGCCGTCCGGGGTATGGGTCTGGAAAAAGCATTGCTTGGCCTTGGTTTGGCCGGCTTTCAGGCGTAGTTTGTCGCCGCTTCAAAAGCGGGATTCGACATGCCGGAGTCGGGAATGGACGTGGTCGCGATCGGCAACGCGATCGTCGACGTGGTGGCGAGCGCCGAGGAGGCGTTTCTCGCGGCCGAAGGCGTGGCCAAGGGCGCCATGACGCTGATCGATGCGCAGCGGGCCGAGGAGCTCTATGGGCGCATGGGACCGGGGCTCGAGATGTCGGGCGGCTCGGCGGCCAACTCCATGGTGGGCCTGGCGGGCCTCGGCGGGCGCGGCCTCTTCATCGGCAAGGTCTCGGACGACCAGCTGGGCGCGATCTTCCGCCACGATATCCGCGCCGCCGGGGTCGAATTCGATACGCCGGCCGCGCCGGCCGATGGTGGCGGGCCGCCCACCGCGCGCTGCCTGGTGTTCGTCACGCCGGACGCCCAGCGGACCCTCTGCACCATGCTGGGCGCCTGCACCGAGCTCGCGCCCGACGACATCGACGAAGCCGTCGTAACGGCTGCCAAGGTGACTTACCTGGAGGGCTATCTGTGGGACCCGCCGCGGGCCAAGCAGGCCTTCCTGAAGGCCGCGGAAATCGCCCACGCAGCCGGGCGCGAGGTGGCGCTGTCGCTGTCCGATCCATTCTGCGTCGACCGGCACCGGGCGGAGTTCCGCGAGCTGGTCGATGGCCATGTCGATATCCTCTTCGCCAACGAGGTGGAGGTCTCGTCGCTCTATCAGGCGGAGACTTTCGACGAGGCGCTGCAGGCCGTGCGCGGCCGTTGCCGGCTGGCCGCCCTCACCCGCAGCGAGAAGGGCTGCGTGATCCTGGATGGCGACGAGGTCCACGTGGTCGATGCCGAGCCGGCCGAGCGGGTGGTCGACACCACCGGGGCGGGCGACCTCTTCGCCGGCGGATTTCTCTACGGCCACGCCCAGGGCCGCGGGGCCTACGACTGCGGGCGGATCGGCGCCATCGCCGCGGCCGAGGTGATCTCCCACTACGGCGCGCGGCCCGAGACGTCCCTCGCCGATTTGGTCGCCCAGCGGCTGGGATGACCCGCGTGGATCAACCGTCATGACCGAGCGCCGGCAGCTGCGCAATCTGGCGATCATCGCCCACGTCGACCACGGCAAGACGACCCTGGTCGACCAGCTGCTGCGCCAATCGGGCGCGGTGCGGCGCAACCAGCCGGTGATGGAGCGGGCGCTAGACAGTGGCGACCTGGAGCGCGAGCGCGGCATCACCATCCTCGCCAAGTGCACCTCGGTCGAATGGGCGCCCCAGGGGCAGAATGGCGCGGGCCGCGATCCGGTACGCATCAACATCGTGGACACCCCCGGACACGCCGACTTCGGCGGCGAGGTGGAGCGCATTCTCTCCATGGTGGACGGGGCGCTTCTGCTCGTGGACGCGGCCGAGGGCCCTATGCCTCAGACCAAGTTCGTGCTCATGAAGGCGCTCGCCCGGGGCCTCGCGCCCATCGTGGTGGTGAACAAGGTCGACCGGCCCGACGCCCGGGCCGAGGCGGTGCTGAACGAGGTCTTCGACCTCTTCGCGGCGCTCGACGCGACGGAACGGCAGCTCGACTTTCCCGCCGTCTTCGCCTCGGCCAAGGAGGGCTGGGCGAGTGCCGATCTGACCGGGCCGCGCGAGGATCTTACGCCTCTCTTCGCGGCCATCGTGGACCACATACCGCCGCCCCAGACGGACCTGGCGGCGCCCTTCGCCATGCTGGCGACCACCCTCGAATCGGATCCCTACCTCGGGCGGGTGCTGACCGGACGGGTGCACACGGGCCGGGTGCGGCTCAACATGCCGGTCAAGGTCTTGTCGCGCGACGGCAAGCTGGTGGAGGAATCTCGGCTCACCAAACTGCTGTCGTTCCGCGGCCTGAAGCGGGTGCCCATCGAAGAAGCCGAGAGCGGCGATTTGATCGCCGTGGCCGGCCTCGCCCGCGCGACCGTGGCCGATACGCTCTGCGCGCCTGAGTGTTCGACCGCCATCGCCGCCGCGCCGGTCGATCCGCCGACCTTGGCCATGACCTTTTCCATCAACGATTCGCCGTTCTCCGGTCGCGACGGCGGCAAGGTGACCAGCCGGATGATCCGCGACCGCCTGTGGCGCGAGGCCGAGGGCAACGTCGCCATCCGGGTTTCGGACAAGGGCGAAAAGGACGCCTTTGAGGTGGCGGGCCGCGGCGAGCTTCAGCTCGGCGTGCTGATCGAGACCATGCGGCGCGAGGGCTTCGAGCTGTCGATCAGCCGGCCGCGGGTCCTGTTCCGCACCGATCCCGAGACCGGCCAGCGCCAGGAGCCCATCGAGGAGGTGCTGATCGACGTGGACGAGGCCTACGTGGGCGTGGTGGTCGAGACCATGAGCGAGCGGCGCGGCGAGCTCACGGAAATGCGGCCGTCGGGCGGCGGCAAGACGCGCCTCGCCTTCCTGGCGCCGACCCGTGGGCTGATCGGCTACCACGGCGAGTTCCTCGGCGCGACCCGGGGCACCGGCGTGCTGAGCCGGCTGTTCCACGGCTACGCGGCCCACAAGGGCCCCCTGGCCGGGCGCCGCACCGGCGTCCTGATCGCCAACTCCCAAGGCGCCGCGGTGGCCTATGCGCTGTGGAACCTGGAGGAGCGCGGCGAGCTCTTCGTCGAGCCGGGGGTCCAGGTCTATCCCGGCATGATCATCGGCGAGCACAACAAGGGCCAGGACCTGGAGGTGAACCCCTTGAAGGGCAAGCAGCTCACCAACATCCGCGCCGCCGGCAAGGACGAGGCGGTGCGCCTCACCCCGCCGCGGCGCATGTCCTTGGAGCAGGCCATCGCCTACATCGGCGAGGACGAGCTGGTCGAGGTGACGCCCCACGCGGTGCGCCTGCGCAAACGCTA
>CALJXB010000378.1 GCA_937974415.1 uncultured Kiloniellales bacterium | reverse complement strand
GGCCTGGCGGCCGACGCCTACCGGGAGGCCGGGCCCGGCGAGGCCTTCCTGGGCACCGCCCACACCCTGGCCCATTTCGAGACCGCCAACTACCTCTCCGACCTGGCCGACACGGCGTCCTACGAGCAGTGGGCGGACGACTGCGCTCAGGACCTCGAGCGGCGCGCCCATGTGCGCTGGAAAGAGATGCTGGCCGAGTATGAGGCGCCGCCCCTCGACCCGGCCATCGACGAGGCCCTGAAGGACTTTATGGCGCGCAAGAAAGCGGCCGTACCAGACCAATGGCACTAAACCTCGAGCAAGGAGACCGAACATGAGCAGCCTCAAATGCGTTCGTATTCCCACCGGCGGCGCGATCGCCGGCCTGGAGCCGACCGACTACATCGCGCCGGAGATGCTTCGCTCCGGCGATCCGCAGGAGCGCGGGCGCAGCCTCTATGCCGACCAGACCGGACAGCTCGACGCCGGCGTCTGGGAATGCGAGCCCAACCGGCACGTGCTGGAGGCCGCCCCCTACGACGAGTTCGTCTACCTCATCGAGGGCCACATCGACGTGATCGACGACGAGGGCAACGTCGAGACCTACAAGGCCGGCGACAGCTTCATGATGCCGCGCGGCTGCAAGTGCACCTGGGACGTGAAGGAGCCCGTGCGCAAGCTCTACGTCGTGCTCACGGCCGAGGGCTACCGGGCGTAATACCTGCCGATTGCCGGCGGCTGCCCGCTGCAAGGCACCGTGCCGCCAAAGCGGTGCGAGACCCGCCGGGAGGCGGAGGTTTCAGATCACGCCCCAGGAGAGTTCGCGGTTCCAATCCTCATGGCCGCACTTGCGGGCGAGGTGACGATAGCGGTTGTGAAATTCGTCGCGGCGCGTGGAGCAGGTCTGAAGGTGCCGGTCGCCCTGGCTCGGGTCGAAGGCCGTGCGGCCATGCAACACTCGCTGGTTGTCGATGACCAGCAGGTCGCCGGGGAGGAGGGCGATTTTCAGCCACAGGGCCTCGTCGTTTAGGGCTTCCTGAAAGCGTTCGAGGGCGCTATGGACCGGCTCGATGAGCGCTTCCGGCAGGTCGAGCTGATGAATCGAGCCCGCATTGAAGCGGAGCCCGCAGACCTCTTGGTCTGGGCCCAAGGAGATGACCCGGCCTCGTGCCCGCCAATCGTCGCCGTTCGTCACCTTTGCCGCGAAGTTGAGCGGAACCTCCGACAGGACGGCGAAGGCCTCCGGGGCCTCGGCGCGAAGCCGCTCGGCTGCGGTGAAGCCGTCGACCAGAAGCGTTTCTCCGCCTTGGCCATGGGCCTTCAGGCAGTGCAGGTAGATGAGCCCCGACAGCGAGCCGCGCCAGCAGGTGTCGGTGTGGGGCCCGAGAAAGTCGCACTTGCGGGTGTTGACGGGCACCCGAGCATCCACCCGAATGTTCTCCAGCTCCGGATCTTTGGGGTCGTCCGCGTAGGGTGTCGGGGAGACCAGTCCGAAGACGGTTGCCGCCGCCAGGACCTCGCCATGGCGGGCGGGCACGCCGCGGACCAGGGAGAAGCCGCAGTCCAGAACCTGCTCGTAGAGCGCGAGGCGGGCCGTCTCGTCCTCCTGTACGGAAACATAGTCGCTCTGCGGCAGCCGCTCGGCAATGCTGGCGCCCCAAAGGCGAAGCGGACGTCGCCGGCGCGCGCGTTCCGCCGCCGAATAGCAATGCTCGCGCAACCAAGCCGCCTCATACCTGCTGACCGACGAGTCCGATTGCCATGTGACTTCGAGATCGCCCTCGGAAGTAACCCCGGCGGCCGCTATGCCGACCCTACCGTCGGAGCCCTTTGCAAGCACCTGTGCGGTTCCGTTGGGCCCGTCCGGGCGCGAGCGCTCGTGGGCGCGGCGCAGCCAGAACGCATGATAGCGGCTGCAATGCCCATCGCGCCAAGTGACGCTGACTTGGCCGCCTTCGACCGCGACCTGGCGGATGGTGGTTCTGGCTGGATCCGGGGTCATGGCCAACACATTTGCACGACTTGCTAAAGGAATGATAGCAGTCTATGCCCGTTGGTGCCGCACCGCCTGGGCCGGCAGCTGCACGAGCTGGTACAAGACGGATGAGGGCAAGATCGTCAACAACTGGTCGACCGATACGCTCACCTACTGGCGGCGCACCCGGCGGCCCAAGCTAGCCCACGACATCCTGCGCTGAGGCGAGACGCGACCTGCGGCTCGTCAATAGCGGGTTTCGTCCCGGGTCTGCCGGTTGGCGAGATTACTGTCGATGAACCCGGGGCAAATGCGGCGGCTTGTCGTTATTGGCCGCCGCCTTCTCGGCGTCGGCCTGCTCGGCGGCTTCCTTGTCGGCCGCCTCCTTAGCCAGGCGGAGGGCTCGCTGCTTCGCCATGCGTGCGTCAATCTCCCGCCGTGCTTTTTCCTTTTCATTCAGGGCCTGCTTGGCCTTCTTCTGGGTCGCGGCGAACTGTTCTTCGGCCCGCGATCTGAGTGACTTTTGCATTGCTATGGTCCTCTGTTCGAATCAGGAGGTGTCACGGTGAAGAAAATTCGTCACACGGCTGGCCGCCGCCCCCAATGGGAGTTGAAGGCGGCGCCTTGCGTGGTTATCCGATCACGGACAAGTTCTCGGCGGAAGATTTGCCGTTCTGCCCGGGCTGAACCTCATAGGAGATCTTCTGCCCCTCGTTAAGCGAACTCAGTCCGGCGCGTTCGACGGCCGAAATGTGGACAAAGGCGTCATTCGAGCCGTCATCCGGCGCGATGAAGCCATAGCCTCTCGCGATGTTGAACCACTTCACGGTTCCCTTGGTCATTAATTGTTCCAATCGACATGTTGCGTCCGCCAGGCACACCGCCTGCCGGTTCTTTTTTCTACCGAGATCTTTCCGGGAAAACGGCATTCGGTCGACGCTTCGAAGAGGCACTGGTCCAAAGATCGAAGCGTGATCCGGTGGTTATGATATGAGACTCTTGCCCGACCAAATCAAAGCATATTTTCGACCGCAGGTTTTTTGCGGCTTCACGGCGCGCTCGCCTTGGCGGCGATCCGGACGATCGGGCCGGGAGCCTAGAAGTGTTCAGAGAGCCTCTCAATGCACGCTTTCGCGACGTTGCGATTAGGATCGCTTGAGCCCGGCATCGTGGCCCAGCCTGCTTTCATGAGCATGTCGCTGCGCTGATAGCTGCTGGCGTCCCTCAACTGAGCGAGCGTCTCCCCGACCTGCGGATCTTGATTGGACTGCTCGACGCAGATTGGTACCAAGGCCGCGACGACTTCGAGCTTCGCCTGGTCCGCGGCCCTTTGCTCGGCGGTGCCGCCGGTTACCCATCCGCCCCACGTGAAGCCCACGATCGCGAGCGCAACAGCGCCGACCGCGGCCCCGGAGAGTCTGGGTTTTAGCCATTCCATAGAAATCACGAGTGCTTCCTCCCCACAGGAAATGCATGAATTTATTCGTCAGTAATCGACAGTATAGCGGGAAATAAAAGTGAAAAATATTGAAATTTCAGCTAAAATAAATTGTCTGCAGTGTTTTTGCGTTAACTTTCTGAAAACAATACGTTTATTTATGATTTGAAGCCGATGTTTATAACGATCCGGACGCTATTTTATCGTAGCCTGCCAGGACAAAGATCCATCGAACCGGGCGAGTATCACCGGCGGCCACCGGAT